>JAQGKC010000012.1 GCA_028290305.1 Bradyrhizobium sp. | reverse complement strand
GCTGCTGCCTTGATCCGGTCGGGATCGGGCTGCGGCGCCGGAAAAAGTGAAAACGGTTTGGCGGGACCGGTCTCGGTGCGCTGGGTGAACACGTCCCAGGGCATTTCCAGCGCCACCGGGCCGCGGCGTCCGGACAGCATTTCCTGGAAGGCACGGGAAACCAGCGTCGGCGCGGCATCGGGATATTCGATGCGCTCGGCCCATTTCACAAAACTTCGCAGCGTCGCCAGCTGATCCGGCATCTCATGCAGATGGCCGCGGCCCTTGCCGAGAAATGGCGTCGGCACCTGACCGGTCAGGCAGAGCACCGGCTCGTTCGATCCGAATGCCGTCAGCAAGGCAGCACCCGCGTTGAGCACGCCCGGGCCGGGCACCACGCTGAACACGCCGGGCCTGCCGGTGGATCGCGCGTAGCCATAGGCCATATAGCCACAGGCCTGCTCGTGGCGCGCGCCGATGACTTTCAATTGCGCCTGATGGAACGCGTCGAACAGCCCGTAAATCTGCGCGCCGGGCAGGCCGAACACGGTGTCGACGCCATGCGCAACGAGGCTGCCTACGATGGCTTCACCGCCTGATGTTGAAGTCATTGATTTGTCCCATCGCTTGCGGGCAGTTTCATCAGGTCTCGTCGACCACGCCATTGCGCAGCACGCCGATATCGTCAGCTTTGACTTCAACGACATCGCCGGGTTTCAGATAGCGCGGCGGATCGAACCGCGCACCGGCGCCGGTCGGCGTTCCCGTCACGATCACGTCACCGGGCACCAAAGTGGTGAAGGTTGAGATATAGCTGATCAGGTAACGGAAGCCGAAGATCAGCCGGCCGGTGCGGTCGTCCTGCCGCGTCTCGCCGCTGACCCGCGTCGTCAGCCGGATATCGGCAATCTGCGATTCATCGGTGTAGGGAACGAGCCAAGGGCCGAGACTACCGGTGGAATCGAAATTCTTGCCTTGCGTCACATTGAATTTCGCGTGCCGGACCCAGTCGCGGATGGTGCCTTCGTTGCACAATGTGACCGCCGCGATGTGATCCAGCGCCGCGCGCTCGGGGATGTGCCGGCCGGCCTTGCCAATGACGAGGACCAGTTCACCTTCGTAATCGAGTTGCAGTGACGCGCGCGGGCGAACCAGCGGCGTGCCGTGGCCGACGAACGAGCGCGGCGTGCGCATGAACATGCTGGGATATTTCGGCGCCTCCTGACCGTCTTTGTATTCGGCATTACGATCGGGATAGTTGACGCCGATGCAGATGATTTTCTCCGGTGCAGGGATCGGCGGCAGCCAGGTGATCGCGTCGAGCGCATGGTCTGGCGAATGCCGCGCGGTATCCTCAGCCAGTTTCAGCAGTCCGCCGCCCGCGATCGCTTCGCGCAACGTCGGATATTCCCTGCCGAAGCGCGCGGAGAGATCGACGATCCCACCTTCGACCACAGATCCGTATTTGGTCGAACCGTCGACGGAGAAGGTTGCGAGACGATGAGGAGTCATCAGGGTGTCCGATACGATCGAGAGACAAAATCAGTCGGCGATGGTGACGTCGGCGACAAACAGCGGGTCCCGAATGGCCTGACCGGGAAACGGCGAGCCCTGCTCGAACCAGGAACGCGGCGCGGGCGCGCCCCAAAGCGTTTGCCGCCGCGGATCCTTCAGCGACCAGCGCATCGGCTCGTGATCGTGGTCCATGGTGAAGTAATCGCTGGTGTAGAGTTCCAGACGGTGGCCGTCGGGGTCGCGGACATAAAGAAAGAACGCATTTGAAATGCCGTGGCGGCCGGGCCCGCGCTCGATGTTCTTGAGATAGCCGCTGGAGGCCATGACGTCGCACAGATGCAGGATGTTCATCGCGGTCGGCACCCAGTAGGCGAAATGGTGCAGGCGAGGGCCGTTGCCGTTGGTGATGGCGAGATCATGCACATTGCCCTTGCGGTGCATCCACGCCGCCGCGATACGGCCGTTCGGGCCGTCTTCCTCGCCATATTCGGTGAGGCGGAATCCCAGCCGCGCGTAGAAATCGACGGTGTCCTGAACTTCGGCGGCGAACACGTTGAAATGGTCGAGCCGTTGCGGGTGGCAGCCCTTGTAGAGATCGTAGCGGCGCAACAGGTGCGGGCGTTTCTCCATCGACGCATAGAGCTCGATGCGAAAGCCGAAGGGATCGGTGAATTGCAGCGTCCGGCCCTGAAACGGCTGCTCGGAAAATACGTAGGCGATACCGTTCGCCGAAAAGAAAGCCGCGGCCTTGTCGAGGTCCTGCTCGTTGCCGACCTTGAATCCCAAACGGTTGCAGGCCGCGGTCGCCGCCTTGCGCAGCACCACCGAATGATGCTGATGCTCCTCGCTGCCGCGTAAGTAAACCGCTCTGTCGTCGCGATCCTCGACATGCAGTCCGACGGTGTTTTCGTAAAACCCGCGGCTGGCGTTCAGATCAACCACGTCAAGCACGACATGGCTGCACCTGATGATGTTGAACGGCGGATCGAAGATGTGCTGCGGGGCGGGCATGGACGTTTCCTGTGGTCGCGTGGGCAGAGAAGTCTTATCGAAAAGTATCTTTCGTCATTCCGGGATGCGCTTTTGGCGCAGGCCCGGAATCCATACCCCGTCGGGATTATGGATTCCGGGCTCGCTCGCAAGAGCTCGCGCCCCGGAATGACGAACGTATGATCTAGACCCCGAGCCGCTGAATCTTGTGCGTCCCCTTGGCAAGGGAGACGTGCTTGGTTTCCATGTAGAAGTCGAACGAATAGTCGCCGCCGTCACGGCCGATGCCGGACGATTTCATGCCGCCGAACGGGGTCGGCAAATGGCGGACGTTTTCGGAATTCAGCCAGATCATGCCGGCCTCCAAAGCGTCGGCAACGCGCAGCGCGCGTCCCATATCCGAGGTCCAGACGTAACCGGTGAGGCCATACCGCACCGAATTGGCGATCTCGATGGCGTCGTTCTCGTCGCGGAACGGGATCACCGTCAGGAAGGGGCCGAATACTTCCTCCTGTGCGACGCGCATCTTCGCATGCGCGCCGGTGACGAGCGTCGGCTGCACGTAGTGCCCACCGCCGGGTCCGTCATGCGGCTTGCCACCGACCGCGATGACCGCACCGTCTTTTCGAGCGACGTCGAAATAGGAGCAGACTTTCTCCAGATGGCGTTCGTGAATCAGCGGGCCGACTTCGGTCGCGGGATCGAGCGGATGCCCAATTTTGAGCGCTTTCACGCGCGCGGTAAGTTTTTCGATGAATTTTTCCGCGACGCCTTGCTGAATCAGCAGCCGGCTCGACGACGTGCAGCGCTCGCCATTGAGCGAGTAGATCATGAACACGACCGCATTGAGCGCGCGGTCGAGATCGGCGTCGTCGAACACGATCACCGGGTTCTTGCCGCCCAGTTCGAAATGCACGCGTTTCAGGCTCGGCGCGCCTTGCGCCATGATCGCGGCGCCGGTCGTGGTCTCGCCAACAAACGCAATCGCCTTGATGGCGGGATGTTCGGTCAGCGCCTTGCCAGCTTCTTCGCCGATGCCGTGCACGGTATTGAGAACGCCGTCGGGCACGCCGGCCTGCTTCACGAGTTGCGCGAGCAGATCGGCCGTCACCGGCGACCATTCTGCCGGCTTATGCACCACGGTGCAGCCCGCGGCGAGTGCCGGCGCGATCTTCCAGGTCGACAGCATGAACGGCGTGTTCCATGGCGTGATCACGCCGACCGGGCCGATCGGCACCCGGGTTGACACGTTCCAGTGCTCGTCGCTCGGAAGGTTCAGCCCGTCGCGCGCATCGGTGCATTTGTCAGCGTAGAAACGAAAATTTTCCGCGCCACGGATCGCCGCCTTGGCCATGAAGCGATGGGCCTGGCCGGTGTCGATACACTCCAGCACCGCGATATCGTCGGCGCGATCCTCGATCGCGTCCGCAACGCGATGCAACAGTTTCTTGCGCATGGTCGCCGGCATATCGCGCCAGGCCTTGAACGCCAGCGTGGCTGCCGTCGCGGCGCGATCGATGTCCTCGGCGTTGCCGCGCGCGACCGACGCGAGTACCGCGCCGTCGATCGGCGACTTCGTCTCGAAGGTTTCGCCTGAGATCGACCGCACGACCTTGCCATCGATGATATGCCCGATGCCGTCGGCTTTCAGTTTTGCCAATAGTGGCGCGGCCCGCTCGCGATTGGCCTGGAACACGTCTGACGATTTCGGAGTGACTTTATCCATGTGCGGCCTCCACCTTCAGAACGTCGTGGATATTGTTGCGCTTCCAGCTCGTCTCCTTGTCGTTGATCTGCATATCGAACGACAATGCGAATTTGCTGCCGGCGAAAACCGGATCGAGATAAATGGAGAGGGCCTTGAAGATATGTTCACCGGCCTTCTTGCGGGCTGCGAGATCGCGGCCTTCACCGAGACGCAGCACCATCGCGAGAAATCCGAAATTCAGCTGACCGTCAGCGATGGCGTAATGCTCGCAACGGATCGCGCGCACGCGAATGCCGCCAAGCGGAAAGATCCCGGTCTCCACCGCAGCCTTGCGGACCACTTCGACGACCGCGCCCATGTCGACGCGCGCATCGAGATTGGCTGAATATTCGAGCGTGAAATGCGGCATGTCCTGTTCACTCCAACGATTCTGCGGGGCTTCTCAAGCGAAGTAGCAGCTCACCGTTCCATACCGACCATAGTCGGCTTGAATCGTGTCGCCTTTGCGGGTCTCGATCGGTCGGATGAAAGACCCCGCCAGCACCACCTGGCCAGGCTCAAGCGCAAGTCCAAGCGGCGCGATCTTGTTGGCGAGCCAGGCCACGCTGGTGGCGGGATGATTGAGCACGCCGGCGGCAAGCCCGGTTTCTTCCAACTGACCGTTGCGATAGCACAGCGCGCCGATCCAGCGCAGATCAGCCTCAAGCGGACGCAGCGGGCGTCCTCCAAGCACGATTCCGGCGTTCGCTGCATTGTCGGCAATGGTATCGAATATTTTGCGTGTCGATTTGGTCTCTCGATCGACCCGCTCGATCCTGGTGTCGAGAATTTCCAGCGCAGGCACCACGAAGTCGGTCGCGTTGAGCACGTCGAACATCGTGCAGTGTGGCCCCGCAAGCCGCTGATTCATGATGAATGCCAGCTCGGCTTCGACCCGCGTGCCGATGAAGCGATCCGACGGCACGAGGCCGCCATCGACAAAGAACATGTCATCGAGCAGCACGCCGGAATCCGGCTCGTCGATACCAAGCGCGCTCTGCATCGCCTTCGATGTCAGGCCGATCTTGTGGCCTTTGACGACGCGGCCTTCAGCGACCTTGATCTCGATCCACGCCTTCTGGATAGCGTAGGCATCCGTGATGGTGATGTCGGGATGGTCCAGCGAGATCTGCCGGATCTGCTGCCTGGTTTTTTCCGCCTGATGAAGCCGCTTGGCGGCGAGACGGATATCGTCCTTGGTCAATGCCATGCTCGGTCGAGGCCACCTGCGCGGGGTCAGCGAAATTTGGTGCGGCAATGTGATTAACATGTTAAATGAAATCGATCAAACCCAATTGGTGTTTGTTGCAGCGCAAACCTGTCGCGCTGCAAAACGCTCAAGCTGACGGTTCCCGATTGTTGACGGTGGATGATGGCGCGCAAGAAATCGCCTGGAGGTGTCCATTCGAATCCGGCAGGCAAGGCAGGCCGCCGGCGTGTTCCGATGCGGGAGTTTTCGCGGTCGTTGCCGATGTCGTTGCTGCGGGCGCGCGAAGCCGTGATGCGGCATTTCCGCCCCTCGCTGCGCAATCACGGCCTGACCGAACAGCAATGGCGGATCCTGCGCGCGCTCGCCTCGATCGATGCCATTGAGGTCACGGAGCTCGCGCGTGTCGCTTTTCTGCTCGGCCCAAGTCTTTCCCGAATTCTGCGCGACCTTGAAGCGCGTCATCTGATCGAACGCCGGGTGGCGAAAGCCGATCTGCGCCGCGGCGTCGTGTCAATCTCGGCAAAAGGCCTGAAGCTGATCGAGGCTGTCGCGCCATCATCGGAAGCCATCTACGCCGCCATGACCAAACGCTACGGCGCGCGCAAACTGGCCGAGCTGCAGGATATGCTGCATGCGCTTGAGGGCAGCCTGTCGGAACTGCGGGTGGTCGATGACGGAGGTACCGGGACCAGCGAATTCGAATGAGCGCAAATTGCGATAATTGATACGAGAAGGATGCGCGCGTTCCCCTGTTGCATATTGTTTGAGCATCGAAAGTCGTAGTTCGATAGAAGCCTACGACGGGGAATAGGTCCGATCGGGCGGCGTTAATCTTCTGCGAAGGCCATGCTTGCGACACCTTTTCGCCGTCGGAAGAAATCGCCGCAATATCAATTTACTCCGGGCGAAAGAGTCCGTAGATACGCACTCGGTTTCGCGTCCATCGCGGACTGCAAACATCAAGAAGGCCAACTGAAGTTGGCTTCATGGGAGGAATGGATGAAGCTTACGAGACGTGACTTTGCGGCTGGGGTGGCCGTTGGTATTACCGCACCTTACGTTATTGGCAGTGCACGGGCGCAAGGCGCCACCATCAAAATCGGCATGTGCGCGCCGGTGACGGGTCCCGCAGCCGAATCCGGCGGATATGCCATCAAGGGCGCCAAGCTAGCGCTGGAAGCCGTCAACAAGGCCGGTGGCGTGCTTGGCAAGCAGCTCGAACTGATCGTCGAAGACGACCAGACCACCAATCCCGGCATCGTGCTGGCGTTCTCCAAGCTCGCTTCGCAGCCCGATATCGTCGGCTTCCTGGGCTCGATCCGCTCCACGCAGGTCCACGCCATGGCGCCGGACGTTCTCAAGCTCGGCAAACCGGTGATGATCGGCGGTACCGATCCGAATCTGACCCACATGGGTAACCAGTGGCTGTTCCGCTGCCGTCCGAACGATAGCTATTCCGGCCGTGTCATCGCCGATTACGGCTTCAATACGCTCGGCAAAAAGAAATGGGCCGTGCTGCATTCGACTGACGCATTTGGTACTGCCGGCGGTAAGGCGCTCACCGAGGCATTGACCAAGCTCGGCTCGGCGCCGGTCCTTGATCAGGGCTATGCCAACCAAAGCCAGGACTTCACCCCGGTGGTGCTTGCGATCAAGCAGTCCGGCGCCGATATCCTCGGTTCGTACTTCACGTTTGAAAACGATCTCGGAATCTTTGCCCGGCAGTTGCGTCAGCTCGGCGTCAACATCCCCTGGGTCGGCTCGCCATCGATCACCAACATCACCGCGCTGAAACTCGCAGGTCCTGCGCTCTACGGCACTTTCGGTGTCGCCGACTACGCCGAAGACTCCAGCGATGCTTCGAAGGCGTTCGGCAAGATCTATCGCGACGCCGTCAAGGTCGCGCCGGACAATCAGAGTTCCTGGCCTTATGACGCCGTCAATGTGCTGTCCGCGGCGATCAACAAGGCCGGCTCGACCGATGCTACAAAGGTTCGCGAGGCGATCCTTGCGGTCAAGAAGTTCCCGGGAGCCGAGGGCGAATATAATTTCGACCAGAACGGCGACGGCCTGCACGGCTACAACATCGTCAAGAATGACAAGGGAAATATCACCTTCGACAAGCACATCGAATTCACCGACTGATCGCGCGGCCGGCCCCTCTCGAAGGGGCCGGCTCGCCTTCGACGAGTTCCGGTATTCGCGGGCAGCTTGACCTGACTTGCGACAACCCTGAAAATTTCCTCCACTGCCGATCGCTTCTCCTACCGAGCGTTTTCCATGGACATTGCACTGCAATTGCTCTTCACCGGCATCGGCATTGGCGCCGTCTATGCGCTGGTCGCGCTTGGTTTCGTGCTGATTTTCCGCGCCACCAATGTGGTGAATTTCGCGCAGGGCGAATTCTCGATGGTCGCCGCCTATCTGATGGTGGTGTTCGCCGTCGACCTCGGTTGGCCGTACTGGCTCTCGTTCCTGCTGGCGCTTGCCGGCATGGCGCTGCTGGGCGCGGTTTTCAATCTCGGAGTTTACTATCCGCTTCGGCACCGGACGTTTCTGCCGGTCATTATCGCCACCATCGGGGCGTCGATCCTACTCGCCAATTCCGTGCTGGCGCTTTACGGCCCGCAGCCGCAGGTGCTGCAGGGATGGTTCGAGACGCCCGGCATCCAGATGGGACCGGTCTATCTCGATAGCCAGTATCTGCTGATCATCGCGGTGACGATCGTGCTGGTGATCTTCAACTACTGGTTCTTCGAGCACACCATGCTCGGCAAGAAGCTGCAGGCGACCTCGCAGGACAAGGAGATGGCCTCGCTGCTCGGTATTTCCGTCTCCACCATGATCATGATCACCTTTATCTATTCGGCGGTGCTGGGCGGTCTCGCCGGCATTCTGGTGGCGCCGATCCTGTTCGTCTCGATCCAGATGGGCTCGACCATCGCGCTCAAGGCCTTCGCGGCCACGATCATCGGCGGCTTCGGCGACGTCGCAGGCGCGATCATCGGCGGACTGGCGCTCGGCATCATCGAGACCTTCGGCGCAGCCTACATCTCGGTACCTTACAAGGACGGCTTCGCCTTCCTCGTGCTGGTGCTGTTACTGGTATTCCGGCCTCAGGGCATCTTTGGCGAACGCGTCGCGGAGAAAGCATGAGCGCCCCCAGCGAGAATATTCAGTCGGTCATCCCCGCTATGCGCACGACGCCTTTGATTGTGCGTCACCTGCCGTATTTTATCGGTGCGGCTGTCGTCGTCGTCCTCGCGGCGATGGTGCCGTTCGATGGTTATATTCATAACATTCTGATGCAGGCCGTGACATTCGCCATCGCGGTGTTCGGTCTCTCGGTCGTGCTCGGCCTGTGCGGACAGATCAACCTGGCGCAAGCGGCATTCTTCGGTTTTGGTGCCTATGCCGTCGGCATCGGAACCTCGGATTACCATATCAGCTACTGGCTATGCCTTGCAGCCGGATGCGTCATGGCGCTGTTGGCCGGAGCCTTGCTGGGCATGTCGACGCTGCGGCTCGGCGGCCACTATCTCGCGATGGTGACGATTTCGTTTCAGCAGATCGTCACGCTCGTCATGATCAACACGATCTGGCTCACCCACGGCCCGGACGGCGTGTCGAATATCGGCCGGCCGGCGCTGTTTCAATCGGCCCAATCGTATCTGGCGTTCTGTGTCGCGACGCTCGCGCTGGTCGGATACGTCGTCTGGCATCTGCCGGACACGCGGCTCGGACGCGCGATGCGGGCGGTGCGCGACAACGAACTCGCCGCCGGCGTCAACGGCATCGACGTATTTCGCACCAAGGTTTCGGCCTTCGCGCTCAGTGCCGTGCTGGGCGGATTGGCGGGCGGACTGTTCGCGGGCGGCTTTGCCTATGTCAGCCCGGATCAATTCTCGTTCGCGGAGTCGATCGTGTTCCTGACGATGTCACTGCTTGGCGGCGTCGCATCGCCGATCGGCTCTGCTATCGGAACCGGATTGCTGATCCTGATTCCGGAATGGCTGCGGTTTCTCAAAAGCGTTCCCGGCCTGTATCTCGCAATCTACGGGTTGTCGGTCATCCTGATCATCCGCTTCATGCCCGATGGTATCTGGGGATTCATCAATACCGCGACCGAGCGCTGGCGCGGCAGGGCCAGGGTGCATGCTGCTGGTCCAGCGCTGCAACTGGTTCCGGCGACCGTTGGCGGCGACATCGTTCTCGACGTCAAAGGTCTCGCCAAATATTTCGGTGGCCTCAAGGCAGTCGATAACGTCGATATCCAGGTGAGGCGCGGCGGCGTTCATGCGCTGATCGGACCGAACGGCTCAGGCAAGACCACGACGCTGAACGTGCTCTCGGGTCTTTACAAAGCGACCGCGGGCAAGGTGATCCTCGACGGCACCGACGTGACCGACATGCCACCGCATCTGCGCGCCGCCGCGGGATTGGGACGAACGTTTCAGAACATCCGGCTGTTCCGCTCGATGACGGCGCTGGAGAACGTCGTGATCGGTGCCGAGCGGCCGGGAAATACGCTGATCGGCGAAGGCGGCGATGCACTGACGCAGCGTGCGATGTCCGCACTGACTTTTGTCGGCTTAGGTAGCCGGGCGAATGAACTGATTTCGAGCTTTTCCTACGGGCATCAACGATTGATCGAGATCGCACGTGCGCTCGCCGCCAATCCGACCTTGCTTTTGCTTGACGAACCCGCGGCCGGATTGAACTCGACCGAGAAACTCGAACTGCATGAACTGCTCAAGCGCATCGCTGCGCAGGGTCTGACCATCCTGATCATCGACCATGACATGACGCTGGTCAGCGAGGCGGCCCAGCACATCACCGTGCTCAATTTCGGACGCCGCATCGCGGACGGCGAATCCATGGCGGTGCTCCGCCATCCCGATGTCGTCTCCGCCTATCTCGGGACCGAATAATGCCGCTGCTCGAAATTAGCGATCTGATTGTGCTCTATGGCGAGATCGAAGCCTTGCGTGGCGTGTCGCTGAGCGTCGATGAAGGGCAGGTGGTGACGCTGCTCGGCGCCAACGGTGCCGGTAAATCAACCACGCTGCGCGCGATATCGGGGCTGGCAAAACCGGCGGCGGGCGAAATCGTATTTGACGGAAAGTCGATCGCGGGGCTCGGGCCAGAAACCATTGTCCGGCTCGGTATCTCCCATGTGCCTGAAGGGCGGCGGATTTTCCCGGGCCTGACGGTGAAGGAAAACATCATGCTCGGCGCCTCGAACCGGCGCGCCGCGAAGTCCGAATTGTCGCGCGAGGCCGACGCGATGTTCGACCTGTTTCCTGATATCCGCAAGTTCACGAATTCGCTCGGATGGACCTTGTCGGGCGGGCAATTGCAGATGGTCGCGGTGGCGCGCGGCCTGATGGCCAAACCGCGTCTTCTCCTGCTGGACGAGCCCTCGCTCGGCCTCGCGCCCGTGATCGTGCAGGCGGTGTTCCGGATCATCTCCGAGATCAGGCGCAACACCACGGTCTTGCTTGTCGAGCAAAACGCGCGCATGGGACTTTCAGTTGCCGATCACGGCTACGTTCTCGAAACCGGACGCATCGTGCTTGGCGGCAAGCCCGATGAATTGTGGGGCAATGAAGCCATTCGCGCCGCCTATCTCGGCGGTCATACCAAAGTAACTGCTTAAATCGCGAGCGACTGATCCATGGTTACAATTCAAGTTCCAAATCTGATCGACTTTGTTGCGGAAGTTTTCGCCCATTCAGAATCCTCGCCTGAAGAAGCCAGGCGCATCGCGACGTACCTTACGACCGCAAATCTGACCGGACACGATAGCCACGGCGTGATCCGCGTGCCGGTCTATATCCGCTGGAAGAAAATGGGCTCCGTCGTTCCCGATCAGACCGTCGAACTTGTGGTCGATACGCCGTCGCTCGCGGTGGTCGATGGCAGGTTCGGTTACGGGCAAACCGTCGCGCCGCAGGCTGTCAAGATCGGCATCGAAAAATGCAAGGCGTCGGGGCTTGCCGCGGTGGCGCTGCGCAACGCAGGGCATATCGGTCGTGTCGGCGACTGGGCCGAAATGGCGGCGGCCGAGGGGATGGTATCGGTGCACTTCGTCAATGCCGCGGGCTCGGTGCTGGTGGCGCCCTATGGCGGCGTCGAGCGGCGGCTGTCCACGGCGCCCTATTGCGTCGGCATTCCCCGCCAGGGGCAGGCGCCGATCGTGCTGGACTTCGCGACCTCGATCGTCGCCGAAGGCAAGGTGCTGGTCGCGAGCCGTGGCGGCAAAAAACTGCCAAAGGGGGCGTTGATCGATCTTGACGGCACCTTGAGCGAAGATCCGGCCGTGCTGTATGGCCCGCATCAAGCAGAGGGGCCGCGCGACCATAGCCAGGGCAAGGGCGCCATCCGCGCGTTCGGCGAGCACAAGGGTTCGGGTCTGGCACTGATCTGCGAATTGCTCGGCGGCGCGTTGACCGGCACGGGTGCCACCGGACCGAACCGGCGCTTCGCCAACGGCATGTTCGCGATCTATGTCGATCCCAAGGTGGTGGATACCGCCAATTTCTTCGACGGCGAGATTTCGCGCTACGTCAGCTATTTCAAGGACACCAAGCCGGCCGCCGGCGTCGATTCCGTGCTGATCCCGGGTGAGCCGGAGGCTGCCATGCGTGCGGAGCGCACCAAAAATGGCGTACCCTTGCCGGATGATACCTGGGCAGCGATAGTGAACACCGCCCGCGAGGTCGGCGTCAGCGAGGTCAGTATCCAGCGGGCGGTCAGCTAACCGTTCCAGCGGCTCCAACAAGTTCGACCGATTGCAACAATCCAAAAAAAGGAAACGCGACCAATGGCAAACAACGTCAAAAAAGTATGGGCCTCCGGCAAGGCCGTGGTGAACGCCTGGCTCGCGATTCCTTCAGGGTTTTCCGCCGAAGTGATCGCGCAGTGCGGGTTCGACAGTGTCACCGTCGACATGCAGCACGGCGTGCAGGACTACCAGTCGATGGTGCAATGTTTTCAGGCGATGAACGGCCATCCGGTGACGCCGATGGTGCGGGTGCCGTGGAACGAGCCGGGCATCATCGGCAAGGTGCTCGATGGCGGCGCCTATGGCGTGATCTGTCCGATGATCAATACCAAGGCGGAGGCAGAAAACCTCGTCGCTTACAGCAAATATCCGCCGCGCGGGACGCGTTCGAATGGTCCGATCCGTTCCGGCATGTACGGCTCGGCCGGCACCTACCAGCAGACCGCCAACGACGAGATCGTGTTGCTTCCGATGATGGAGACCAAGACGGCGGTCGAAAACATGGAATCGATCCTCGATGTCGAGGGCATCAACGGCGTTTATATCGGTCCGTCCGACCTCGGCTTCTCCTATGGCCTCGTGCCGAAGCTCGACCGCGACGAACCGGAGATCCTCAAGATCTATGAGAAGATCGTCAAGGAATGCGGCAAGCGCGGGCTCTATCCCGGCATCCACTGCAGCGGCGCTGACGGTGCGGTGCGCGCGGTCAATATGGGCTTCAAGCTCGTGACGTTGTCCAATGAAAGCGGATTGATGATGACCTACGCCAAGATGCAGGTCGCGCAGACCCGCAAGGATTCCGCCGGCAAGGCGTAATTTTCTTCTCTTGCGGGGTCGAGACGAGCGAAGCTCGCTCTTAGAGGGTTGGGGTGAGGGGCTCTTCCCGCGGGTGCTGTGTTAGCAATTGACTTACTGCCTCGCCCCACACCCCGATCGCCAACGGCGATCCGACCACTCCCCGTAAAGAACGGGGAGAGGTGAAAAGCGATCAAAGCTCAGGAGACACCATCATGACCCCAGCACCCGTCATTCGCCTACATCCCGATGATGGCGTGCTGATCGCGCGCTCGAGCCTGCCGCCCGGCATGGTCGTTGCGGAGGGCGTCACTACGGTCGAACGGATTCCGGCAGGCCATAAGGTTGCGATCCGGCCGATCGCGGTCGGCGAGCCGGTTCGCCGCTATGGCCAGATCATCGGTTTTGCGACATCGCCGATCGCGCCGGGCCAGCACGTCCATACCCAGAATTGCGGCATGGGCGATTTCGCAAAAGACTATGCGTTCGGCGTCGACGTCACGCCGACGCCGAACTTCGATCTGCCGGCGACTTTCGACGGTATCGTCCGCCCCGATGGCCGGGTCGCGACCCGGAACTACATCGGCATCCTCACGTCAGTGAATTGCAGCGCGCATGTCGCCGGCATGGTCGCGGATATCTTCAAGAAGAATCCGTTCACCGGCGACAATCCGCTAGCGGATTTCCCCAACGTCGATGGCGTGGTCGCGCTGACCCACAAGACCGGCTGCGGCATGACGCAAAACGAGCCGCTGACGATCCTGCGCCGCACGCTTGGCGGCTACGCGCGTCACGTGTATTTTTCATCCGTTGTCGTGCTGGGCTTGGGCTTCGAGGTCAACCAGATCGGCGGGCTGATGAAAGAGCAGAACCTCGCCGGGCGGTTGCGCGAACTGGAAATTCAGGAAATCGGCGGCACCCGCAAGACCGTCGAAGCCGGTGTCGCCTTCGTGCGCGAGGCGCTTACCGATGCCAACAACGTGAAACGCGAACCCGTATCGGCCAGCGAGTTGACCGTGGCCCTGCAATGCGGCGGCTCCGACGGCTATTCCGGTGTCTCCGCCAATCCCGCGCTGGGGGCTGCGAGCGATCTGCTGGTCCGTCACGGCGGCACCGTGATCCTGTCGGAGACCCCTGAGACCTACGGCGCCGAGCACTTGCTGACGCGCCGTGCGGTCAGCCGCGAGGTCGGCGAAAAGCTGGTGGCGCTGATGCGCTGGTGGGAAGAGTACACCGAGCGCGAAGGCGCCGAGATGAACGCCAATCCAAGCCCCGGCAACAAGGCCGGCGGCCTGACCACGATCCTGGAAAAATCGCTCGGCGCGATGGCGAAAGCCGGCAGCACCAACCTCGTGGATGTCGTGAACTACGCCGAGGAGATCACCAAGAAAGGTTTTGTCTTCATGGACACGCCCGGTTACGACCCGGTCGCGGCGACAGGCCAAGTGGCCGGCGGCGCCAATCTCGTCTGCTTCACCACCGGCCGCGGCAGCGTGTTCGGCTGCAAGCCCGCGCCATCGATCAAGCTTGCGACCAACTCTGCGATGTTCAAGCGCATGGAAGACGACATGGACGTCAATTGCGGCACCATCCTCGACGGCGACGAGACCGTGCAGCAATGCGGCCAGCGCATTTTCGACCTGATGCTCAAGACCGCCTCGGGACAGCCGACCAAGAGCGAAAGCTTCGACTTCGGCGGCGCCGAATTCGCGCCATGGGTGCTTGGGGCTACGATGTAATATAATATAGTGGCGGCGTAGTCGCCACAGCGTCATTGCGAGCGCAGCGAAGCAATCCATGCTGCCACGCCGAGAAAGAATGGATTGCTTCGTCGCTTCGCTCCTCGCAATGACGTCAATGCATAGGATCGGGGTGAGTCCTGGGCGAAACCCATCATCTTCGCAAATTTTAGGCGATGGTATCGCTTCGCTCCACCCATTCTACGTACTGCCCTCGTCTATCTCATTCTTGGCCTTGCTGGGGAGGGGATTGAGCCGCGGAAGGTTCACTGCGCTTCGGCGCATCCTCGGGCTTCTGCCGATGCGGCACATTTATCGGGAATACCCATCTTTGGTACGGCGATGGCTTACGACGATAGAACCGAATGAGCTTTTCGATATATCCGTAGCTTATGATGAAGCCGTGCACCACGACCTCGCTTTGATTTTCGCGACCCAATAGCCGACATCCTGAATATCGGCAACGAGGAACAGTTTTCGATCTAGGGCACTTGCAACAAGGCAAAGCCACGTCAAAAACGAATCCATCGACGTTCGGTAAATTTGGATGCGCGGATCGTCATCCAGTCCATCGGTGCTTAAGAGCGGATCGAGCGCCTTTGCAAATATCCTTCGGTCATGTTGAATGACCTTTGCCTCATCCGGAAGATAGGCCCGCAAGCTTTCCGGCAAAGCGAGTTTGCCTTTGTTCCAGTCAAGACATCGGCCGGCAAACACCAGTTCTGGACTATTGTTAAAGTCCTTCATGTACGTGTTCGCTAGTTCGGTGCGCTTCCAACGCACAGCCATTCGGCTATTCACGACGCCGACGACGGCTCCCACAGCGCCGACGAACACACCGGCGTAAGCGACCATCGTTGGCGTAATGTTCGGCATCGTCGTCTCCCAATATCCCCACGAGAGCGATAATCAGTCCAGCCCGAAGTGCTTGAATTATTGCACCTCTATGCCCGAATTTCTCCGGGGCGTCTTCCGCAGGTCCGTGGGGCGGTTGGAAGCGAAGCTGACGCTCGCAAAGACAGGGCGAGAGCCGTGGCGATGTTGAGCGGAAATCTCTATAGCGTCGGCGGCGTTTGATGGCGCGGACCTAAACGACTTGGTCGACCAAATTGAGGTGACGACCGCGCGCGCAGAGGTTGTACCCATTGCGCCGACAGAAGAGTTTGCGACGTCACCTCAATGCGTTAGGGGCTGTCCAGTCCCCTTACCCAAAAATATTCCGCTTACGCGGCTCCCCAAATCACCTCCATATCCGCCCCGTCTCGTCCCACAGGAGGGGCGTATCGCGATCGTCACGGACGCGGGATGAGATGCGGTGGACGCGGCAGCGTCAGGCGTGCGATGGGGTCGCAGGGCGGATTGCTCTCCGTGAGCGAACTCCGGCACGCAAGACGACGGCGCTGTTTCTCGCCTTCGCTGAAGTTTCGGCGCGACCGCGTCGGGGACTTCGGCAGAGACGGATTCCGCGGACGGTGAAGTCGTGTGGTCCTGACGCCTCGACGCTGGCGTCAAGTCTTGCGGAGGCTCGTTCGGCTCAACCGGGCCGGACAAAACCTTAATCCGCGAGGCGACGGTGGCAAAAGAGCCCGATCGCCGGGGAGAGCACGAAGTAAGCCGTAAACCATTGCGTGCGGGAATGCCGGGCGATTCCGGTGAACTCGCTGTGAATACTCGTGTGCATTTTCCACTACCATGCGCACGCGAGGCTGTGGGTGCACTGGGCACCCGGCATTCCCCACGCCCTCTCTTGAGGGTCGTGCCACGCCCTCCGGGCGGAAATGTTTGCAACAACTCGGCGCGCATCGCGCGGCGAGATGGAAAGGCATGTTTGAAGTGGGGCGGCCCCTCGGCGCTTCGTCCCCGTCGCCGGGATGAAGTCCCGTAGCCCGGATGGAGCGAAGCGAAATCCGGGACGACGCCAGCTTTCGCCCGCTGACCCCGGATTGCGCTTCGCTCCATCCGGGCTACAGGCAGATGGCTATCGTTGAAAAGGCATCCCGCCCCTCGCATAGGCAACCTCTGCCCGTTGTTAGTGCTTGATCCACACCGGAACCAGTGTTCTGCTTAAAAAAGCTGCTGGAGTAGCCTGCCTGTGTCGATCTTCGTCGCATTACATCATGTTACGCACTACAAATATGATCGTCCGATCGACCTCGGCCCTCAAACCATTCGTTTGCGTCCGGCGCCGCACACGCGCACGCCGATCCTGAGTTATTCGCTCAAGGTCACACCGACAAATCATTTCGTGAACTGGCAGCAGGACCCGCAGGGCAACTGGCTGGCGCGGTTTGTCTTCCCCGAAAAAGCCACCGAGCTGAAGATCGAAGTCGATTTCACGGCGCAGATGACCGTGATCAATCCGTTCGATTTCTTTGTCGAGCCCTACGCGGACAGCTTTCCATTCGCTTATACCGACGATCTCAAGACCGAACTTGCGCCTTATCTTGCGACCAGCGAGCCTGGACCGCTGTTATCAGCCTATCTTGCAGAGATTCCGCGCGAGGCGCCGAGCACGGTCAATTTTCTGGTCGATCTCAATGCGCAACTGCAAAAGAAGATTCGCTACATCATTCGGATGGAGCCGGGTATCCAGACGCCTGAGCAGACGCTCGGCTCGGGTGCGGGATCGTGCCGCGACTCGGCATGGCTGCTGATTCAGATTTTTCGGCACCTCGGGCTCGCCGCCCGTTTCGTCTCAGGCTACCTCAT
The DNA here is from genome assembly GCA_028290305.1 of Bradyrhizobium sp. The sequence goes on along the minus strand of JAQGKC010000012.1, from coordinate 3,471 downwards.
TCAGTTGCGTCCCGACATCGATCCGATCGAGGGACCCCGCGAGGTCGAGAACGATTTCACTGATCTTCACGCCTGGGCCGAAGTCTATCTTCCCGGCGCCGGCTGGATCGGATTCGACGTCACCTCGGGCATGCTGACCGGCGAGGGCCACATTCCCGTCGCCGCCACGCCGCATTATCGCTCGGCGGCGCCGATCAGCGGCGCTGTCGGATTCGCCGAAGTCGAATTCGGCTTCGACATGAGCGTCAAGCGGATCCGCGAGGCGCCGCGCATCACCCGCCCGTTCTCCGACGAGTCCTGGGCGCGTCTCGACAAGCTCGGCGAGCAGGTCGACGCCGATCTGAAGGCGGGCGACGTACGCTTGACGATGGGCGGCGAGCCGACCTTCGTTTCGGTCGACGATCTGGAATCGCCGGAATGGAACATTGCCGCCGTCGGGCCGACCAAGCGCGGGCTCGCCGACGATCTCATTCGCAAGTTGCGCGCGCGGTTCGCGCCGGGCGGCCTGCTGCATTACGGGCAGGGCAAATGGTATCCGGGCGAAAGCCTGCCGCGCTGGGCCTTCGGCCTGTACTGGCGCAAGGACGGCGTACCGATCTGGAAGAATGCCGATCTGATCGCCGATATCGACGGGCCGAACAAGGCGCGGATCGAGGATGCCGAGCGCTTCGCGGACAGCACCGCCGCAAAACTCGGCGTCGACGCCGAATATGTGCTGCCGGCCTTCGAGGATCCCGGTCACTGGCTGCAGAAGGAGGCGGGCCTGCCGCCCAACGTCGATCCCAGCGATTCCAAGCTGTCGGATCCCGAGGAGCGCGCGCGCATGGCGCGGGTGTTCGACCAGGGGCTCAACACGCCCAGGGGATTCGTGCTGCCGATCCAGCGCTGGAATGCCGACGCAAGTAAGTCTCCCTCGCGCTGGAAGAGTGAGCGCTGGAAGCTGCGTCGCGGCAATCTGTTCCTGACCCCCGGCGATTCCCCGCTGGGGCTGCGGCTGCCGATCGCCTCGCTGCCGCACATTCCGGCCGACGAATATCCCTACACCGTCGAGCAGGATCCGCTGGAGCCGCGCGAAAACCTGCCGGTTTACGACGCGACGCCGGCCGAGGCCGCCCCGCAGCAGGAGGTGCAGGAGCAGCAGCTCAAGGGCGGCGGCGTGCGCACCGCGATGTCGATCGAGATCCGCGACGGCGTGCTGTGCGCCTTCATGCCGCCGGTGGAGAAGCTCGAGGATTATCTCGAACTGGTCGCGGCGGTGGAGGCGACCGCCGAAGAGATGCAAGTTAAGGTTCACGTGGAGGGTTATCCGCCCCCGTTCGACTCCCGGGTGGAAGTCATAAAAGTGACGCCCGATCCCGGCGTGATCGAGGTCAACATCCAGCCGGCGCAGAGCTGGCGCGACGCCGTCGACATCACCTTCGGCCTGTACGAGGACGCGGCGCAGGTCCGGCTCGGGGCCAACCGCTTCCTGGTTGACGGCCGGCACACCGGTACCGGCGGCGGCAATCATGTCGTGGTCGGCGGCAGCACGCCGGCGGATTCGCCATTCCTGCGCCGCCCTGATCTGTTGAAGAGCCTGGTGCTGTACTGGCAGCGGCATCCGTCGCTGTCCTATCTGTTCTCCGGCATGTTCATCGGTCCCACCAGCCAGGCGCCACGCATCGACGAGGCGCGCCATGACGGCCTCTATGAGCTGGAAATCGCGCTCGCCCATGTGCCGCCGCCTGATATCAAGGCGCCGCTGTGGCTGGTCGACCGGCTGTTCCGGCACATCCTGGTCGATATAACAGGCAATACCCACCGCGCCGAAATCTGCATCGACAAGCTCTATTCCCCCGACAGTTCCACCGGCCGGCTGGGCTTGGTCGAATTTCGTGCGCTGGAAATGCCGCCCGATCCGCGCATGAGCCTGGCGCAGCAATTATTGATTCGGGCCTTGATCGCAAAACTCTGGCGCGAGCCGCAAGCCGGCAAGTTCGTGCGCTGGGGCACCACACTGCACGACCGCTTCATGCTGCCGCATTTCCTCTGGGAAGATTTCCTGGATGTGCTGGGTGAGCTCAAACAGTCCGGTTACGACTTTTCGCCGGACTGGTACGCCGCCCAGCTCGAATTCCGTTTTCCCGCGTTCGGCCGGGTCCATCATGGCGGCGTTTCGCTGGAACTGCGTCAGGCCCTGGAGCCCTGGCACGTTCTCGGCGAGGAAGCCTCCGCCGGCGGCACCGTGCGTTATGTCGATAGCTCCGTCGAGCGGCTGCAGGTCAAGGCGTCCGGCTTTGTCGAAGGCCGCCACGTTGTCACCTGCAACGGACGGCGGATGCCGATGACCGAAACGGGTCGCTCCGGCGAGGCGGTTGCCGCTGTCCGCTTCAAGGCCTGGCAGCCGGCCTCCGGGCTGCATCCAACCATTCCCGTCCATGCGCCGCTGACATTTGACTTAATTGATACCTGGAACGGCCGCTCGCTGGGCGGCTGCGTCTACCACGTCGCGCATCCCGGTGGACGCAATTACGAGACCAAACCGGTCAATTCCTATGAAGCCGAGGCGAGGCGACTCGCCCGGTTTCAGGATCACGGCCATACGCCCGGCAAGATCGATCCGCCGCGCGAGGAACGCACAATTGAGTTTCCTTTGACACTCGACTTGAGGACCCCGCTCCTGCATTGAATAGGGCACGGAGCGTTTTCAAGCGAAGTGGAGACCGGTTCGCGTCAAGAAAATGCGTCAATCAAGAATCTGGAGCCCCGTTTCGATTCTATCGAAACGGGGCTCTGGGTGCGGGAGCGGTTGGGATGGCGGGACATGACGGCCAGGAAGGCGGCCGGGCAAACAGCCAGGGAAGCAAGGTCCGTCCGGCCAACCGGCGCGTGGCGCAGTGGACGCGCGACTACGCCCGCCTGCCGGGAATTCCCGATGAATATATCGCGCAGGACGGCGAGCCGCGGGCGGTCTGGAACCGGTTTTTCGATGCCTTCGCAGCCTTGAGCCCGGGCGAAATCGAGCGGCGTTTCGGCTCCGCCGACCGGCATTTGCGGGAAGCCGGCGTGACCTACCGCGCGCCCGGCGAAACCGCGGACCGGCTTTGGCCGCTGAGCCATCTGCCGCTGTTGATCGACGAGGCCGACTGGCAGCAGCTAAGCGCGGGCATCGTCCAGCGCGCGCAATTGCTGGAGCTGGTGCTCGCCGATCTCTACGGGCCGGGCCGGCTGGTTGCCGAGGGTGCCATTCCCGCCGCCGCCATCGCCGGCAGCGCCGAATATCTGCGCGCGGTTTGCGGCATCAAACCGCCGGGCGGCCGCTATCTCAGTATTTATGCCGCCGATGTCGGCCGCGGACCCGATGGGCGCTGGTGGGTGCTCGGTGACCGCACCCAGGCACCCTCGGGCGCGGGCTACGCGCTGGAGAACCGGCTGGTGCTGTCGCGCGCCTTCACCTCGCTCTACAAGTCGATGAACGTCGAGCGGGTCGCA
>JAQGKC010000480.1 GCA_028290305.1 Bradyrhizobium sp. | reverse complement strand
TCACCGCCCTGTTCGTGGTAACACCGGCAAGGAACCGCAGCGTTCCGCCATCAAAGGCGAGATTGCCACTGGCAGCGCCGAGATTGTTGTCTGCCGAGATCGCCACCGTGCCGCCGTTGATTGCCGTACCACCGCTGTAGGTATTGTTGCCACTGAGCGTCAGCGTGCCGGTACCGATCTTCACCAGAGACGCTCCCGTGCCGCCACTGGCGCCGCCGTCCGCGACCACGCCGCTCACGGTCGTGGAGAGGTTGTTGCCGCCGACGGTGAGTTCGTTCTGTCCGAGCGAAAATAGGCCGCCGCCGGCGATCGAACCAGCGCTGAGCTTGTGATCGCCGTTCGGCCCGGATGAAGCGCTGAAATCCGTAGTCGCCGCGGCGCCATTGCTGATGACCGCGTTGCCGCCGGTGCTCTGCGCTGAAAATGTAAGAGTGCCGGCGTTGGTGATGGTGGCGTTGCCAGCGGTGCTGCTGAAGGAGAATGACGTGGTGCCGCTGTTTGCAATAGTCGCGCTGCCGGCGGTGCTGTTTCGGACGAATTCGATTCTGCTGGTAGCGTCGTTGGAGATGGCGGCATTGCCCGCAGTGGGGGTATCCCCCACATTAAAACCAAAGAAAACGCCACCGTTGCTGACGTTCACGATGGTGGCCTGACCAGCCGTGGCGGTGTTTTCAAAAAGGACAACTCCGCCAGTGTTGGTTATGGTGGCGTGGCCAGCCGTGCTGGCGTCGACAAATACAGCACTCCCGCCATTAAGGATGATGGTGGCGCTGCCGGCGGTGCTTTGATCGTGAAAGCCGGCAAGGCCGGGGAACCCGCCGGCGGCAACCGTGTTGTTAAAGGTAGCGTTGCCGGCGTTGCTGCCGTTAAAAAAATCGACTCTGCCATCGTTGTTAAAGGTGGCGTTGCCGGCGGTGCTGCCTTGTGAGAAGAGAATAAGTTGAGAATTGTTAAACGTGGCGTTACCGGCGGTGCTCAGATTACCGAATGCGACGCCACCGGTGTCGTTGTTGAACGTGACGTGGCTGCTGTTGCCGGTGATGCCATCGCCGTTGAAAGAGAGAGACAATGGAGCAGGTGGAAAAGGGGGAAACGCCGCGGGAGGATCAACGATGCTGAAGGTGTAATCCGTTGTCGAAGTGAAATTCCAGCTTTGGACGACGGTGGTCAGGGCGGTTATGGTAAGGTTTGTACTGTTCGACGGACCGAAAAAAGCGAAATCGTTTTCCGCTGGCACCTGGCCCGGGCTCCAGTTGGCGGCGTTGCTGTAGTCGGCCGAAGTGCCGCCCGGTACCGAAGTGCCGCCCACCCAGAATTGGGCATGCGCCGCCGCCGGCAGCGCCAGAGAGCCGATCAGCGCGGATGTGACAAAAAGCGCCTTCCGCCAAATCTTCACCGAACGAGGCTGGTTTCCGTTCGCGCCAATCGCCGGCCGCTGGCGTGTTCCATCAAATTTCAAAGCCGTCCCCCGCGCCTTCCACGTTGCCGACAGAATTGGGCCGGCGCTGGCGTCGTCTATAGCAGGCAATTGTTTGCTCAGTGTTTGAAAGCCACACAAATGCCGAGATGTTGCCGATCTACACCACATCCGGCGGTTGACGGAGCGTTTTCAGCCGGCCGCGGCCAACCCCGTCCCCGCCAAAACGAACGCCGGGATCGCCTGCGGGCCGTGCAGGCTTGTCACATGGGCGACGATGCCGCCCATGACGTTGGCGCGGGCGCGTTCTGAGGTGTGCTGGCGCGCCGAGGTGAAGTAGAGCACGGCGACGGCACCGCGCGCACCGGCGGGACCTGCCGCGACAAGGGCCTTCGCCACCGCCGCCGGCAACGGCTGATCGCCGGGCGTGAGCATGAGCCTGATCAGCACGCGGGTGTCGGGCGGGCAATGCGCGGTGTCCAGCGAAAACGTCGCTGCAAACTCCAACGCGGCGCGGTCGCCCGCGGCCAGCAGCGCGATGCACTTCAGCACCCGCATATGCAGCAGAAATTCACTGTCGGCCTCGGCCGTCTCGATGCCGCGATCGAAGAAGGCCATCGCCTCGTTGAAATTGCCGCGCGCCTGTCGCAACTGCCCGAGCACGGGCAACGCGGCGGCGAAGTCTGCCGTCCGCGCAAAGGCGCGCTCGGCGAGGTCCTCGGCCAGATCGAGATGACCGCGATTGATGAAATACAGCAGCTTGGCCGCCGCCAGCATCAGCAGTGGATTGGCCTCGATGAGCGGCAGATAGTCCAGCACCGTCGTTTCGATCTCGCTCTCGATCGCGTCGCGGTCGTCCAGGCTCATGCCGCCGCTGAAGGGACTGTCGAGCACAAGGCGCGCGAACAGATGCAGGCACCATTGCAGCGCAATGTCGGCGTTGGATGGATTTTTCGCGCGCTCTGCGCTGAGGTACTGGCCGCGTTCCAGCCACGTCGGATTCGACGACGACAAAAGCGCCGATGCCTTGCGCAGGCGGATCTCAAGCGGTTGATCCGTGGGCGTGCCGAGGCCCGTCGATGCATCGGTCAGCGCCTGCTGCAGGGCCTCGACCACGCCATGGGAGACTCGCGTCGCCTCTACCGTGAACGACGCGGCATCCGCGCTGTCGAGATCGAGACGGAATGCCTTGACGATGTGTTTCGACGGCATTTCCCGCAACGTCGCCGCGCAATCGAGGCGCCCGTTGTCGGCCTGAAAGCTCACTTGAAGGACGTAACGCATACGCTCCGAGCGCGCGTTCTCGACCACGACGACGTTCTGGCCCGCATCGACGCCGGCCGCGATCATGTTGCGCAACCGATCGACGAGCGATAAGGCCTGCTGGCCGAAGCGATGGTCCTGCGTGGCGAAAGCCGGCACAATCGCCAGCAATCCATCCGTCGGCGCCAACTGAGGCGCGGCGACCGGCACCGGCGATGGCACAGCGATCCACACGTAACCTTCGCCATATTGCGTGGCGATATATTTGGGCGATTTGGCCCTGTCGCCGAGCTTGGTCCGCAGCCGGTTGACCAGAAAATCAATGTTGCGCGAGTCGGATTCCGCCGACGCGATCTCATAGAGCAGACGGCTGCGGGGCATCAGGCGATGCGGGTTACGCGTGAAGGCGAGCAGCAGAGCGCGCTCGCTGCGGGTGAACTGGATGGTCTTGCCGTTGCGCCGCGCGAACAGGCAGGTTTCGTCAAGGATCAGATCTCCGAAGGAGAGATCTTGCGCTTTGCCCATTCCAAACTCCACTGGCGCACATCATCGGGCAAAGAGCCGATCCAACAAGAGCCCGCCAAAGACGCGTGACGCTCTTGAACGGCCTGAGCGCGGCGGATGACGCTATGCTTATCCGCTTTTTACCTTACTCTATCACCTCGACGGGTGCGGCATAATTTTTCGGGCAATTCGTCCCGAAACGGTATCTCTTCGGCTCATTGTTGCCGGGAGTCACGGACCGCGACGCACTCATCCATGCCACCGATATGCTTGCAGTCCTGATTCTCGATTGATCAGCGCCATGTCCGAGTCGGGTCAAACGCGTCGTTCTGACCGTGGGCCGATCACTTCCGGTCTACCCCGATCATCGGACATTCGATCGTTCGGCCGCATCTCTCAAAGGTGCCGATACCGGACTCCCGGCGCCTCGAGATCGGCCCGCGCCGTCGCGACCCCGCCCTTCAATTACTCACCTTCAATTACTCAAGAGACGGCAACAGATGCGTCTCGCCAGCGTCTAGCTGCATATCGAAGACTTTAAGCAGCGCGGCAGTGCTCGCATATGTCCCAGCAAGGGTAATGAGGTCGATAAGAAGCGGCACTCCGAGCAGCGAAACAGCAGCGTCATACGTCTCCGCGCTCACGGAGCGCTCGGTAAAAGCCTCGCGGATCAACTGGACGACGGTGCCAAATGGCGCCTCCATCGCGCTGGTCGGTTTCCTGAATTTGATCAATTCAATGACGTCAGCCGGTACGCCCACCTGTAACGCCTCCGGCTCATGCGCCGCCCACTCGAACGCACTATCGCATTCGCGGGCCATCGCCAGGACGCAAGCCTCGCGAACGGGTTCACGAAGCCCAGCGCGGAATCTCAGGTAATTGCCGAAAGGAACATACACCTCGGCAAGCTTTGGCTCGTGCAGCCATATGCCAGCGGGGCCATGGAGCCCGCGCAGAACCCCCTTTGACCCCGATGTGAAGTAATCAAAGATTTTCTGACCCTCGGAGTTGAGGTCCTCGCGCCGAGGCAATGGTATGCGAGATCTCGATTCCGGATCGATCTCTGCTATGCTCATCAGATTGCTCCTTCCATCCGATTGCTCTGCACCGTCCTTCGAAAACTCTGATTGCGTCGCCATCGTGATCTAAAATTACCGTTGGAGGGCCTCGAAGAAGGCGAACCGAATACGATTATCCGGAAGAGCGGCTACCGAAAGTCGTTCATCGCGGTGTCCACCATTACCATGGAAGATGACGCTAATGGTGCACCACATCTAGAGCCTAGTGCGTATGCTAGTTGTTCTCGGGCCAGGAAGCCCCGCAAGCTTTCGCCAAAGCTGTCATAGACGTATCGCTGAAAGTTGATCGGCGTTAGCGGCCCGGGGCTCGAACGCAGGTTGCCGATTGTGATATCGTTGGTGTAGCACGCCTGGATGTTCACAACCGGCGGATAGGGTTCGACCGGTTCATCGACGGCAAAACCAGTCGACTAAACGCAGCATACGACATGCTTCTTCCCGTTTCCAGAGGCCTACCTGAAAGGGCGCGGCGCAGTCGTGATGTTCGTATTCCAAAACCACCCGCAGCAACATCGACGTCATGATCAACCTGGTTTGAAGCAAGTCTTTGCCTCGCTTTATCGACGCCCTTTCGAAGAGCAAAGGAGAAAGACCTATGACCAGCATGAGGAAAGAGACTGACAGCCTCGGCGTCGTTGAAGTACCCGCCGACGAGCTCTGGGGCGCTCAAACCCAGCGTTCCCTCGAACATTTCAGCATCGGCAAGGACCTGATTCCTCGCGAGATGATCACGGCTTACGCCACCCTGAAGAAAGCCGCCGCCATCGCGAACCGCGACGGCAAGCGGCTCGACGATCAACGCTATAACCTGATTGTTCAGACCTGTGACGAGATCCTGGCCGGCCAGCATCACGACATGTTTCCCCTGCATGTCTGGATGACGGGCAGCGGCACCCAGTTCAACATGAACGTCAACGAAGTGATCTCCAACCGGTGTTGCCAGCTCGCCGGCACTCCCCTTGGAAGCCACGCGCCGGTGCATCCCAACGATCACGTCAACATGGCGCAGTCGTCGAACGACTCGTTCCCTTCGGCCATGTGCATCGCCGCGGCGGTGAACGTGAAAGAGCGGCTTGTTCCAGCGGTGACCGCGCTACGCGATGCGATTGCCGCGAAATCACAAAAGTGGGACGACATCATCAAGATCGGGCGCACCCACATGCAGGATGCCACTCCGCTGACATTGGGCCAGGAATGGTCGGGCTATGCCGGCATGCTGTCGGACAATCTGGAGCGGATCGAAGCCGCTTTGTCGGGTGTATACCGATTGGCGCTCGGCGGTACAGCCGTCGGCACTGGCATCAACTCGGCGGCGGGCTTTGCCGAAGCGGCGGCGGCGCAGATTGCCAGGCTTACCGGCTTGCCTTTCGTCACCGCGTCCAACAAGTTCGCCGTGCAGGGCGCTCACGATGCGCAGGTTCAGCTCTCGGGAACGTTGCGGACGCTCGCGGTGTCGCTCTACAAGATCGCCAATGACATCCGATTGATGTCGTGCGGCCCGCGCGCCGGATTTGCTGAACTGAAAATTCCGGAGAACGAACCAGGCTCCTCGATCATGCCGGGCAAGGTCAATCCGACCCAGTGCGAGGCACTGGCGATGATTGCCGTGCAGGTGATGGCCAATGACGTCGCGGTTGGTTTCGGCGGCGCCGGCGGCTACCTCGAAATGAACGTCTACAAGCCGCTGATCATCTTCAACATTACCCATTCCACTACGATCATGACCGACGGCTGCACGAACTTCCGCAAGTTCCTGATCGAGGGTATCGAGCCCAACCTGACGAAGATCAACGAATACGTCGAGCGTTCGCTAATGCTGGTGACCGCACTTTCGCCGGTCATTGGCTATGATAAAGCGTCGAAGATTGCGCACTACGCGATGGACAACGATCTGACGTTGAAGGCGGCGGCCCTGAAATTGGGCTTCGTTACCGAAGCTGAGTTCGATCGGGTCGTCGATCCGAAGAAAATGGTGAAGCCGTATGTGGCAGGCGAGCCATCAAAGGCACACGCCGCCTGACAGCGGCACTCACCATGCCGGAGCCGGCTCGAAGCGTTAGGCCGGCTCCGTCCAGACCCATGGATCGGGAGCAACTCCGATGACGGCCGATGATCGTTGCAATCTTGTGCTCACCTTCGCGCGGACGTTGTTCATTAACGGCCAGGCCACGGATCAGACCCTGGCCGCGGCGGAGCGGCTGGCGCACAAGCTGGGCCTGCGCGCAAATGTCATGGTTCGTTGGGGGGAACTACAACTTCAATCCGATGGCAAGGAGGCAAATCTGCTACCGGCTGATCCTGCCGGCGTGGATATGGATCGCGTCGTTTCGACGATGCGGGTGATTGGGGATGTCGAGTCGGGGCAGCTGGCGCCGGACGCAGCCATGAAGGCGATCGGCGCAATCTCGCGGGCGCCGCCGGCTCCGACATGGCTATTCGCGCTTGCGGCGGCGGCAGGAG
>JAQGKC010000476.1 GCA_028290305.1 Bradyrhizobium sp. | reverse complement strand
AGCCGCAACTTCGACTTGAATGGCGAGGCCAGGACGGCAAGAACGAAACAGAACAGCCCGATCATTCCGCCAGCTTAGGCGATTCCATCACGTCATCAACTCGGATAAGGTTTTCGGTACACACAGGGGGCGTATCATCTTGGTTTCAGTCGGCAACGTAGTTGAACCAATGGCTGGAACGAACGGCTTGGTTGGTTGCACTGCGAGTTGAGGCAATACTTCTTGACGCACGTGCGTGATCTCAAGTCGATCGGCCTTGCTTAGTGTATTTTGATCGAGGTCAGTACCAACCGTCGTTTCGTCCGCCAGTCTCTGTGCGAGTCTTGGGTCAGCAGGTGTTAGAGCCTTGCCGACGGCCAAGGCGCTGAGCACCGCTAGACAGATAGTCGCAAGCCAGACTGTCCTGATCATCTTGAGCCCTAGACCGTAGCGTCTGCAGCGATTCGGGCGGTTAAAGGGCAGGCTGAAACTCTGCGAATGGAAGTCGTATTTAAATTATTGGCTAAGCTAACGAGACATCGATCAGCGCGGGAAGCGGAACCACGTCGATGAGCGAGGCCCGGCGACACCCAGCCTGCCAATCCCAGGAAATTTGAGCGCTGGCCGACGAACATCGACCCCCAAAAACGGCGCCGAAGAAATTCAATTCAATAGCCTCGACCCATCCCACCGTCAGACCAAGATAACCCCCGAGGGATGCATAGATACCGGTTCGGGAAGGCGTTACGCCCAGCCATTCACCCTCATAAGGATAATCCTTGCCGATTGCGGTTGGCGGCAAGACCGCGTTCAGTTCCGGAACAGCGTCGAGGACGGCTTGAACAAATGTGTTTGAGTTGGGACCGGGCCACGCGCTGTAATCGCCAAGAGAGCGAAACCTATAGTTTTCGATGACGGGTTGGATCTTGGGAATGAGTCTGTTGGCGTTGTCCCCGTCGACTGCAACGATCGTTTCTGGCACCGCGCCGAACCAGCGGCCATCCGGCGCAAATCCGTTCGTGCGGATCGGTTCACCCCAGGCAGTAGCTGATCCATTCATCATGATCGCTCATGTCATCGGCTCCTTTTGTGCAGATAATGTTCAGATACACGAGACGACCGCACCGTCACCATTAAAACTTTCTTTAGTTCAGCATTGGACACCAGCAGCGCAGCCGATCATCCCTCGAAGCCGTCGAGCGCGAACCGCCTCCGAGCGCTGGCGCAGCACACTTGACCTGCGTGAGTGCTGCCTCCTTCCCTTCTTAACCGTCAGTCGCGTTCGAGGATCTTGGCGCCTGGGTAGACCCGGCGAGCGTACGCAACGACCATCGCGCGGTCCTGCGTCTCCAAGAACGGAGTCCGGATCTGACACGACCCGACGATGAGGTGCCACAAGCCGTTAAGCTTCTGGATGATGACGTTCATGATAGTGCTTCACATTCGCGAGCAGCTGACCGAGCCAATGCCTTAGCTGCATCGGCGTGTGCGGCTTTCTCAGCTCGCCGCTCATAGTCCTCGGCAAGCACCTTAAGCTGATCCGCAACGTGTTGGTCGGTCATTGTTTGGGCCGCCCGGAGTATGGTCCGTGCCGTCTCCAAATATTCTTTACTCAGCATTTCGCCTCCACAATCCCAGTTCGAACGGCATAACGCCCTTGAACTACAACCAATCACAGAGAGAGACGGATCGGACCATTGCACAGACGTTCATCAGTGCCTTACATTTGTTTGAGACGATGATACTTAGGTTTACGATTGACCACCTGCGCGCCTCGCGAGTGGTAGGAACGTGGCTCCTCGCCCGGCGGCTACCTAGCGACATCGGTCGATCGGCTGGTGACGCTGTCGTTCGCCAGGTACGCTAACGAGATCGCTAAGGCGCTGCCAAGCGACAAAGCGTATCCTCTGCGGAGCTCGGAAAACCGCACGGCGCGCGCGTCTAACGGCTTAGCCTTGGGCTGATTTCGGGTTTTTGGCACAAATGCGAAGTTCTGCGACGTCCGTTGTACTTCTGTAATTGAATGAAGATCGGAAGTGAAAACCGACATGCCCAACTCGGTAAAATCGTGCGGTGGGCGGTGGGAATTCGGTTGGAGACTGGTTCGGATCCCACTGCGTCGCCAGCCAACCATTCAAGCGTGCGGTAGGTTTCCCAACGAAAGCGAGAAAGGGCCTAATATGCCGACTTTTTGCGCATTGGATTTCGTCTCTGAGCTCCCAATTCTCCGATCGTGGGACGCAAATTGGCGAAAGTCTTTCCCGATCGCTATTCACGCGCGACCAGAAGCCGGATTTCTCGGACGCTACCAGCCCGATCGGAGCGAGTGTGCGCACGGACGCAAACGACCGGGTCTTGGCTGGACGCCAAGGCCCGGTTCTTTATGCACCCCAGGACATGAAGCGGGCTCTTCCAAAGAGCGAGGACATAATTTCCCGCTTTTTCGATCTTATTCCGTTCCAGCTTCTAGTCGCCTGTATAGTGCGATCGGAAGTTGCCCAGGATCATCTCGGCCGGCCAATCGTCGTGTGTTGTATCCCCACCATTCCGTGGCTCATCGCTCTCAGGCGTGACGCACGTCCCCAATGCCTGATGACGACACGCGCCCGCTTTTTGCTCGCAGGAATGACAGTGAGCGTCATGGTGCGCAATCTGGGTCGCGAGCGCAGGTGAACCGGTCAAATGACGATCGAAACCGCCAACAATTCGGCTATCGTTTTGAGTCGCATCTTTATGTTTCCTTCTACGAGGCTCAGATTGCGCGGGCTTTCCTTCCAGAAAAAACGACGCCTTTCGACTTTATTCCGTTCTGACGGCGAGGTTGAATGTATTGCCGTTGACGGTGCGTAGCTGCAACGTTGCGGCGCTATGCAGGCTTCCGGTGTCCGCACCGCTCGCGACGGGCAGCGTGATCGTCGCCATTGCCCCCATCCGCGCCCGGAGCCCAAACGGACCCGGTGCAAAGCGGTTATAGGCGAACTCGTTGGTAATCGCGGAAGGCGGCAGGTGGCTCAACGCCGTACCGTCCCATTGCTCGAGCACGGCGCCATCGTTGGACTTGAGCACCGCGGTCATGACATTGGACGGCGCCACCGGGGTACCGCCGTCGAGATAAGCATGGAAACGCACGGCGCCGTCCTGGAGCAGAACGCCATCCGTCAGACTAATATGATGCTTGCTGGCGCTAACCGGGCCGCCATGAAACGGCGTGACGACCGAGCCGCGATAATAATTGTAGGTGGCGACATTGAAGACGACAGTCGCCGCAAACACCGCCAGCGCCAGTTTCTGGAAGGTGCCGCTATGGACCGGAAGCGGTAAGGCTCCGGACATCCAGCGGAACCACCCCCGTTCGGCGAGCGCTGGGTTGCGCGCCAACAACGCGTTGTCGAGCGAGAATGCGCCGCTGCCCCCAAGCATCAGAGTGGCACCGATCGCCAAATTGCAGGCCGCCATTGTCCATTCATCGATGCAGGTCGCGCCCTGCCACCCGAACATCAGCATCAGCACGACCGAGAGGCCTATCGAGACCAGCGCCGCGGCCCGCGTGAGAAAGCCCGTCATCAGGAACAGTCCGGTGGTCAGTTCGGCCGCGCTGAATAGGATCAGCGAGCCATAGAGGAGATAGAAATGATGCAGCAGAAAGGCGATGACATGGTCGGTTCCGAGCAACGCGCCCGGCATCGCCGATTGGAATTTGTTGGCCATCCAGCTCGCCGCGTTCGGATCGAGTTTGGCGGGCGCGTAGATGAAGCGGCGCGAACCGCCGCCCCAATAGATGAATCCTTGAATGAAGCGGATAGAAAGCAGACCGAGCGCAGCGATGCGCAGTGCGTCTGCCTTGCTGCGTTGAGCGGCTGGATTGGAGGCTGCCGCCGTACTGTCGAACGTAAGAATGGACATGATGATTTTCCTGTCGTGACGGATTCAGTGGGCGATGGTGGCTTTGAAGCCATAGCGCACGAAGATTTGCAGCGCCTCGGGTGAACGGATGAAGTCGAGCCGGGTCTTGGCTGCGTCCGGATGAGGCGCGCCCTTCATTTCCGCGCCTGCATAGATTGCGGTCTTTGCCGGCGGCGGTTGTTCCGAGCAGAATACGGCGAAGGAAGGATGTCATGACGGAGGCGTTACTATGCGTAATGAAAGCCGACCTGCTGCAGCTCGAGCATCGTGCCGCCCGCACCGGGGATTAGAACGACGCCATCTACCAGATGGTTGGTCAATTCGGCAGCGAGCGCGGAATGAGAGAGCTTGTCAGGATTGACGTCGGCTTTGATGAGGGCTGCTGCTTGTTCCCAAATCGCATTGTGGCAGCACATGAAAACAACGCCGCGCCGCATCAGTGCCGGAATCGAATTATTCCCAGCGGAGAACGGCCCCGCCGGGTTCTCATAATTCGCGGGATCGGCAGCCGCTGCTTTCTGCTCGATGATCAGCGTTTTGGTCTTGAACTTCTCGCCGGCCAGTCTGGTGAGCTGATACTTATCCCACATGGCTTGATCGTAGAGCCCAAGATCCGCCGTACCATGCGTAACCGAAACAGCGAGGAAATCCGGATGTTTGAACGACCAGATCTGGGTATTGAGCGTGTTGCGCATCAGGCTCAGCCAGGGACCTCCGATGTCGATGCTGTCCCACGCCTGCTTAGGCACACGCCTGTAGGAGAGCACTTCGGTCAACGCTTCGTGATCCCATTGCTCTGGATTGTTCAGGATCATCGGCACGGCCTTGAAATCGCGACGGCGGGGTGCCTGCGCGATACGCTTCTTCAATGCGTCAAGGTGCGTGACGCCGGGAGGCGTCAACGCGGACTCGACGGCCGCCGCCGCGGGCTTGGCCCTCGCCGATGCAAGACCGATCGCGCCTGTGGCCATGGTCAAAGCGAATGTTCTCAATACGCCCCTTCTTCCAGTGACAATCTTCACGGCCGTCATCTCCTGTTGCTGTTTCAGGAGGTAGGCACCGGGTGTTTTCGAGACCAATAAATCATTTGATAAGATCAATCGCGCATCGCGATTGGAATAAATCTACGCGCCATGTCGCTTTCCAAGAAACCGCGGGGGGTGCATCTTCGGCCGCATCCGCAGCCTCTTCATAAAAGAAAGTCTCCTGAAATGTCTTTGTGAATATGAATTTCGCAGTTGTACAACCGAAGTGCACACCTTGATACGCGGTGATCGGATCGTGATAGACTTCAGATAATGATAAAGCCAGCTTGCTCCTTGGGTCATGCGGCACCCCTGCGGCCAAGCCAGCTCACGTCTCAGGTGTCGGCTCCGTTGCGCTGTCCTTCCAGCGCGGCGTCGAGGCATTGGATCAAGGTAGGTCCGGCAAACGGCTTACCCAGGAAGCAAATTGCTCCAGCCTTCAGCGCCCGGGCGCGGACGCTCTGATCGGGGAAGGCCGTGATGAAAATGAACGGCGCACGGTAACCCTGGGCGCGCACAAGGATGAGCAGGTCCACGCCGCTCATGGCCGGCATCTGCACATCCGCTATCACACACGACGTGTCATTCAGGTGGGCCGACCGCAAAAACTCCTCGGCCGACGCAAATGTATGGACTGTGTACCCATGCGACCTCAGAAGATTGTTCGTCGCGCCGCGCACAGATGCATCATCGTCAATGACAGAAATAACCGGAAGCGTTGACAAGACGGTCCTTCCTGACACAGGAACAAAGCGCTTGCCATAGCACAGCCGCCCAGTCGAAAAGTGGGCCGCGAATCAAAAATGTAAAATCATACTTAGGTTTGTACGGCGGAGGGCTTCGCTCGGCGTATTCCGAGCGTCTCAGCCGTTCTGATCAAATCGGCCAACGACCTCGCGCCCATTTTTTTCATAATGTGGCCCCTATGGATCTTCACGGTAATCTCAGCAAGGCCGATCTCGGCTGCTACCTGTTTGTTCATCAGACCGGACGCCACCAAAGCCAGAATCTCCCGCTCGCGGGGGGTCAGGGTCTCAAACAGCGCCTGCGCGTTCGCGACGATCTTCCCAACTTCGCGTCTCTTCCGATCCCGTTCAATCGCCGTCACCACAGCATCCAGCATGTCCTGGTCGCGAAACGGTTTGGTGAGGAAATCGACCGCTCCGCCCTTCATGGCCCTGACGGTCATCGGAATATCGCCATGGCCGGTCATAAAGATGATTGGAATGTGAATGTTCGCCTTGGCGAGCTCGGTTTGAAAGTCCAGGCCGCTCACTCCCGGCAATCTGATGTCGAGGACCAGGCAACTGGCAACATCCGGAAGTTTGCTTTGCAGCATTTCGGGCGCCGAACCGAACGCCTGAACCTCCAATCCCACCGATTGAAAAAGATTGGTGAGTGCCCTGCGCATTGATACGTCATCGTCGATAACGATGACAATCGGCTCCCTGGCGTTCGCGGGTTCATGCGATGATTTGGGGTGCTCGGTCACGACGCATCCTCCTGATGCAAGGGCAGGACGAATTGGAACGTTGCGCCGGGCCCCTCATTGCCGGAAGCTGACAGTCGTCCGCCGTGAGCTTCCACGATCGAACGGCAGATCGAGAGTCCCATGCCCATGCCGCCGGATTTGGTGGTGAAGAAGGCGTTGAACAGCCGGTCCGCATTCTCGGCGGAGATCCCGACGCCGCAATCCGTCACACTTACGAGCACCTGGCGTGTCTCGTCCTGGCCTGATCGGATCACCAGTTCGCGTGGCCGATCCGTGACCGGTTGCATGGCTTCAATGCCATTCATCGCCAAATTAATAATCACCTGCTGCAGTTGGACCCGATCGCCAAGGATCATGGGCAGAGCCGGTGCCAACTCCACTCGCAACGATATCCGGTGGCTGATTAGCTCACGCTGCACCAGCACGATGACCTCCCTGACCACGTCATTGACGTCGAGCGGCACCCTCTCAATGCTGGTCTTGTTCACGAGCGCCCGGACGCGTCGGATCACCTCACTCGCCCGGTTGCCGTCGTTGATGATCCATTCCACCGAGCGGCGCGCTGCGTCCAGGTCGGGAATTTCGCGGTCAAGCCAGCGCAGACAGGC
>JAQGKC010000441.1 GCA_028290305.1 Bradyrhizobium sp. | reverse complement strand
CTAGCAGGCGATCGGAACATTTCAAGAACAAAAAGCAGCGGCCGGAAAAAATGCCCGCCGCCGAGGGCCCAACCAGGTTTGCAAGAATCAGGTTTGGAAGAAAATGACCCCGAAAATCAGGGGCGGGCGGACCGGCAGCCCGGATTATAGGCCCAGTTGCGATCGAGCCCGGTCACGCACCATTCGACGCCCTGGCTGAAGCTGGCAAAACCGCCATCCTCAATGATCGAGTAATGCACGGTGCGCGCCTTACCGTCGCTGATCATGACTTCGGCGCTGCAATAGCGGCGCGGAATGTTGTCGGACTGCCAGGGCCGGAAGGCGGTCTCCCGAATCCGGTCGTAGCCCGTGATCTGCAGGGCGGAATTCCAGAAGGTGCTTTCCTTTTCCTGGAACTGCGACGTGATCGTCGGCAGCGCGGCTTCGCAGGGGGCGACCCGGCCGTCATATTTCGGGCCGGAAAGCCCAAAATTCAATTCGAACGGATTGGCCGCCTCGGCAGCCTGGCCGAATGCAAATAGCCCCAGCAGGACGCCGAGCGTGGCACCAAGGCCGGCTTTAAGGCTATTTTTTTTCAATGATGAGGAGAGGTCGTGCATGGGCAATCCGCCGGATGATCTTGAGTGCGGACGGTGCCGCGAAGCCCGCATAAGGTCAAGTGCAACGCGGCAACACCCTGCCGATAACTCGGCGCCGAACCGTCAGCCGTTCTTTTCATGGCGAGCGATGCGCTTTAAGATGCCCTTGAGCAAAATGGAGTCTGCGATGCGAATGATTGGGGCCGCGAGCTTGGTTGCCGTATGCGGAATGCTGGCGTTCACGCCGGCCCGGGCCGATACCGTGCCGCCCTTCAAGGGCAACGACACCGGCGGCATAATCGCTTATTCGCTGACCGGGCAGACCGATATCCGCAGCCTCGCGATCGATCACTGCGCGTCCTACGGCAAGGTGGTGAAATTCCTGGCGGTAGAGCCTCATTACGGCGGCTACATTTCCTTCGCCTGCCGCTGGGTACCGTATGGCGCCGCCGGACGGCCGCTGCGCACCTACTACTGAACCGGACCGTTCCGTCTATCGGCAGAGAGTAACCGGGAGCGCGGGACATGACGCGACAGCTTCTTTCATTTTGTCTGGCGTCCTGTCTGCTGGCGTTATGGCCCGCGCTCGATGCCCGCGCGGAGGAATTGCCGATTCGCAAGGCCGGTCTGTGGGAAATGAAGATGGTGCGGACCGGTTCACCGCTGCCAGAAATGACGATGCAGCAATGCACCGACGAGACCACCGACAAGCAGATGAGCACCGCGTTCTCGCCGCTGTCGAAGGAAGTCTGCGCCAAACAAGACGTCCAAAAGACCACGACCGGTTACGTCACCGACTCCGCATGCAGCGTCGCCGGCATGTCGATGACAACGCATTCCGACATCACAGGCGATTTCAACGCCGCCTACACCGTCAAGTCGACCTCGCACAGCGAGCACGGCCCTTCAGGCCTGCCGCATGACGCCACGACGATGATCGAGGCGAAGTGGCTCGGCGTCTGCAAACCCGATCAGAAGCCCGGCGACGTCGTGATGCCCGGCGGCTTCAAGATGAACATCAAGGACGCGGAAAAGCTGAAGGGCTTGCTGCCAAAAGGCTTGGTGCCCAAATAAGGCTTGGTGCCCAAGTAAGGCTTGGCGCCCAAGTAACGGCGTTTATCATTCCTTGGGATGAACGCTTCAGCCGCCGCTAGACCGGTATCCGCACCGCTGCCCGAAGCCCGCCCATCGGGCTGTCGCCGAGGGTGATGTCGCCGCCATGCGAGCGAGCGATGTCGCGGGCGATCGCCAGCCCAAGCCCGGTACCGCCCTCGTCCTGGTTGCGGGCGTCATCCAGCCGCAGGAAAGGCTTGAACACTTCCTCGCGCATGTCATGCGGAATGCCCGATCCGTCGTCGTCGACCGTCACGGTCAGATAACGGTGGTCGCGGTGGCCCGTGATCGCAATCGCATTGGCGTGCCGCGCCGCGTTCGACACCAGGTTGCCGAGGCAGCGCTTGAACGCCGCCGGCTTCACTGTCACCACGGGCAGTCCGTGAAACGTTACCGTCGCGCTGTGGCCGTTGCGCTCGGCATCGCTGCGCAACTCCTCCAGCGCCTGCGACATGTCGGTGGGCTGGGCGTGCTCGCCGCTGTCGCCGCGGGCGAAAGCGAGATAGGCCTCCAGCATGCCGGACATCTCGTCGACATCCTTGCGCATGCCCTCGACTTCCGGACTGTCGCCGATCAACGCCAGTTCGAGTTTGAAGCGGGTCAGGATGGTGCGCAGATCGTGCGAGACGCCGGCCAGCATCGCGGTGCGCTGCTCGATACTGCGCTCGATGCGCGATTTCATCTCAAGGAACGCCTGCGCGGCGCGGCGCACTTCCCGCGCGCCGCGGGGACGGAAGTTCGGGGCTTCGCGGCCCTTTCCGAAGCTCTCGGCGGCATCGGCCAGGCGCAGGATCGGCCTGATCTGGTTGCGCAGGAACAACACCGCGACGATTAGAAGGATCGACGAGGTGCCGACCATCCAGAAGATGAAAATCTCCGAATTGGACGCATAGGCGGCGCTGCGCTGGGCGAAAATCCGCATCACCGCGTCGTCGAGTTGAATCCGGATTTCCACCAGATTGGAGCGGCCGACGGTGTCGATCCAGAACGGCTTGCCGATCTGCCGGCTAAGCTGCACCGAGAGTGTCTGATCGAGCAGCGAGAAAAACGGTTTCGGGCCGGGCGGCGGCATGTCGCCCACGGGCAGGAAATCGACCACCAGCCCCAGCCGTTGCTGGGCGATGCGCCGCAACTGGTCGCGGTCCTTGTCCTGCGGATAGCCCTTGTAGACATCGATCAGGCTGGCGATGTCCTGCACCACCGCAGCGGATAGATGCCGCGTCACGGTGTTCCAGTGCCGCTCCATGAACACGAACGCCACCACCGACTGCAGCACCACCATCGGCACGATCATGATCAGCAGCGCGCGGGCATAAAGCCCGGTCGGCATCCAGCCCTTGAACGCATTGCCCATCCAGCCATTGACCGCGGAGACGCGGCCGGCGGCGGTGCGGATCAGCGTGAGGCCGGTGTCGAGCGTGCTCATGGCGCAAGATTCACTGAAGATTTGCTCAAGGCGACGCGACCAGGCGATAGCCGACGCCGCGCACCGCCTGCAGGAACAGCGGGTTGGCGGGATCGCGTTCGATTTTGCGCCGGAGCCGGTTGATCTGCACGTCCACTGCGCGCTCGTTGACGGTGCCGTCGCCGCCGGTCAGGGCGCCGCGCGGAACGGTCTCGCCCGGCGTTGCCGCGAGGACGCGCAACATATCGCGCTCGCGGTCGGTGAGATGGATCACCTCTTCGCCCTGACGCAATTCGCCCCGATCCAGATGATAGACGTAGGGTCCAAACGCGATCTGCTCCAGCGACTCCACCGGTGGCGGCGCGGTGCGCTTGAGAATATTGCCGATTCTCAGCACCAGCTCGCGCGGCTCGAACGGCTTGGCGACATAATCGTCGGCGCCGATTTGCAGGCCCTCGATGCGGCTTTCAGCTTCGTGGCGCGCCGTGAGCATGATGATCGGCACCGACGATGACGTGCGGATGAAGCGGGCGAGGTCGAACCCGGTTTCACCGGGCATCATCACGTCGAGGATCAGCATATCGAAATGCAGGCCGAGCAGCTTGGCGCGGGCGTCCTTGGCGCTCATCGCCGTGGTGACGCGGTAGCCTTCGCCGCACAGGAAACGCGACAGCAGATCGCGGATGCGGCGGTCGTCATCGACCAGCAGCAGATGCGGGGCGTCGTCGGCCGGTTGCGGCGGCGCTTGAGCGAGGGTTGCAGCCTGGGCCACGTTTATTCCTTTGCCTTTGCGGTTGTGCTGCCGGTCCCGAAGATCGTTTCCAGCACCTTGTCGGGATCGTCTTGATCGATCATCGCGCGCAGGAACTGCCGGACCGTTTCCGCGCCGGCCGGGCTGATGTCGCGTAGCGCGCGGGTGATGCGGTCGGTCTGGAGGCCCGCGAGCTTGGCGACCAGCGCCTCGCCCTTTGCGGTGGCGAAAAGAAGGCGTTGCCGCCGGTCGTTGTTGCCGGTCCGCTGCAGGATATACCCTTCATCGAGCAATTGCTTGAGAACCCGCCCCAGCGACTGTTTGGTGATGCGCAGCACATCCAGGAGATCGGCCACCTTCAGACCGGGATAGCGGTAGACGAAATGCATCACCCGGTGATGCGCCCGTCCGAAACCGAAAACCTCGAGCTCATGATCGGCGTCGCCGACGAAATCCCGATAGGCGAAAAACAACAACTCGATGATGTCCCAGCGCAGATCGCCGGACCGCGGGGCGGGGGGTCGTCCAGCCTCCTTCGAATCGAGGTCAGGCGATTGGCTCGAGAAATTTACGTCAGCCATATTGACATATCTTGGGTTCAATCTTACAAAACTATCCGCCACCACGAAACATTAAGTCGTTTCGCTCGGCGGTGAGGTGTCGAGCGGCCGGAAAGAAAGCCAAAGGTGGCGGCGACGGCCGCGGAATTTGTCTACCGTGCGATTGTCGAGCGGCATTTCGGCAAACATACTGGACTTCCGCCTTCCGCAAAAGCATGTCCTCGGGCATGAGAGATGGAAACCGGCCGCAAGGCTGGTGCAGGTAAGGCCAAAAGTCATCAACAGCGCCACGGCGCAGGCGCGAAAGCCAGTCAAGCCGGGAGAGAGCCCATGGGAGTTTCGTTCGATAAGATCGATGGCGCCACCTGGTTGAAATTCGAAATCCAGCCTGCGACGGATCCGACGTCCGAGAAGGAGCGCGCGGCAAGGCTCGTGGACCCTGGCTTCGGCCGGATTTTCACCGATCACATGGCTGTGGTCCGCTACAATCAGGCGAAGGGCTGGCATGGCGCGCGCGTCGAATCCCGCGCGAATTTCCCGCTCGATCCGGCCACCGCCGTCCTGCACTACGCGCAGGAGATTTTCGAAGGCCTCAAGGCCTACAAGCGCGACGACGGCGGCGTGAACCTGTTCCGCCCCGACGCCAATGCCCGGCGCTTCCGGAGTTCGGCTGAGCGCATGGCCATGGCGCCGCTGCCCGAGCCTGTGTTTATCGAAGCGGTCGAGCAACTGGTGCGCATCGACCGCGCCTGGATACCAGGCGGCGAGGGCAGTCTCTACCTGCGGCCATTCATGATCGCGAGCGAGGTGTTCCTCGGCGTGAAGCCTTCCGCGGAATACATCTTTGCCGTCATCGCCTCGCCGGTCGGCTCCTATTTCAAGGGCGGACCTGCGCCGGTGTCGATCTGGGTGTCGGAGAGCTACACGCGCGCCGCGATCGGCGGCACCGGCGCCGTCAAATGCGGCGGCAATTACGCCGCGAGCCTGCGCGCGCAGGCCGAGGCCATCGATCACGGCTGCGATCAGGTCGTCTTCCTCGACGCGGTCGAGCGCCGCTACATCGAGGAACTCGGCGGCATGAACGTCTTCTTCGTGTTCGACGACGGTTCGCTCTCGACGCCGCCGCTCGGCACGATCCTGCCGGGCATCACCCGCGATTCGATCATCG
>JAQGKC010000428.1 GCA_028290305.1 Bradyrhizobium sp. | reverse complement strand
TGACCGGCCGGCTGATGCCGGACTTCAAGACCATAGCCGACTTCCGTAAGGACAATGGCGAGGCCATCCGCAAGGTCTGCCGTGAGTTCGTGGTGCTGTGCCGACGCCTTGAGCTGTTCAGCGAAGCGAGCGTTGCGATCGACGGCAGCAAATTCAAGGCCGTCAACACGCGGGATGGGAACTTCACCCAGGCCAAGATGCAGCGGCGGCTGGCGCAGATCGACGAGAGCATTGCTCGCTACGCCTCCTTATTCGATCACCTCGTCAGCGCGGGCAAGGAGGAGCGGCGGGATATTGAGTCCGAGCTTTTTCGCCGTCTGAAGATTAATCCGCAGATTGAAGGTCACGGGTTGCTGGATCGGGATGTCTTGCGGTTTTTCCCCTTTTAGAATCTTGTCGACGACCGCTGCAGAGCGCCTAAAAATATCGGCGTGGTTAGGGCCGTAAGCGAGGAGTGCGCCCGCTGTCGCTTCGTCCAGATTGCTGCCCATGTACGGCAGGCGACTTTTTAACGCCAAGTCAGCGAGCCGTCCTCGTGAGTTGAAGATCATTGAATCGGGGGCTGACGCGACGGCGTCGAGGCGTCGGGTGCTTGCGCTCTCCATAGCAACATCGATTTCGGCTGGCGTGTGCGCTTCGAGCACGACTGTTTCGATGCCGAGGACAGCCGCGGCGGCGCGGTACTCGTTGAAGACTCGTTGTGGGCTCTGGCCTCCGGGATGCACGATCAAGCCCATCCGTTTCAGGTACGGCACTGTATCCTTAAAAGTCTGAACCCTCTTGGCGGTCAGATCTTCCGAGATGTTCGACATACCCGTCAGGTTGCCGCCCGGATGCGCCAAACTCTCGGCGAGCCCGCTGCCGACTGGATCGGACACGATTACGAAGACAATCGGAATAGTGGCGGTCGCCTGCTTGGCCGCACGCGCGGCGGGCAGAATGGAAGCCATGATGACATCCACTTTCAGACCGACAAGCTCCTGGGCGAGGGCCGGGAACCGATCGTATTGCTCATGAGCATATCGATGCTCGAACAAGATTGTCTGCCCTTCAACGTATCCCAAGGCATTGAAGCCTTCGATAAGTGACGTGAAGTACGCTCCTTCCTCTTCAGCACTGCCTGCGTGCCAAAGCATGCCGATTTTGGAAATCCTCCCGGGAACTTGGGCGTTTGCGCAGCTTGGCCACGCAAGAGCTGCCATGCCGAGGGTGATTAACTCTCGCCGATTCATTCGCTTTAGCTCCCAGTTGCGGATAACCCAGCGCTTCATTTGAAATTGAGGACAGATGAATTTCAGTATGGCCTAAAGCTGACGGCTCTCTCAATCAAGACCTCCTATGTGAGCTAGACGAGTTCCACGGCGCGGCCCTGAGCTTCTGGGTAGACCTCGATGTGTCTCTGTGTGGATCGTAGGTTGCGTTGTCCGGCGCAAGCGGCGTGTCTGTTCGGGGGGCACTTTTCGGACCTCACGCGATGTCCGACTTGAGTCCGGAATGCGCACCAAAGCGGACGTCCGCCGACCACTTTGAGTTATGGGTTCACGCCCTAGCCAGATGGAGTCGGAGTGGCGCCATTTTGGCGTTTCTTATTCACAGGCGATTTATGCTTGTGCCACAGGGGTCTTGTGGTGGTTTGACGAATCCCTTAATGTCAAAGACATCAGGGTACCGGAAACGTACGCCAAGCTCTGATTTCCCTAGCATAGGTCCGCCAACCACCTTCGGTCTTCCGAAAGGTGGTTTTTCGTTTTGGCCATCTGGTCAGCGCAAGAATACTTTCGTCCCATCCAACTGCTGTGCCCTTTGGCTCGCCGGTCTCGCACCGACGGGCCTTTTTATTGGAGTCTGCAATGTCCATCGAAACCTACCTCAAGCCCCGAGAAGCCGCGGAATATCTGCGCTCCTCAACATCGACCTTGGCAAAGGCCCGTATGCACAAGCGTGGTCCGAACTTCGTTCGCATCGGCCGTGCGGTCCGCTACCGCCAGAGCGATCTGGATACGTGGATGTCCGCCTCAGTTGCAAACCAGGTGGAGAAGCGCCGCAACACCGCTGCTGCCGATCCAGGAGCAGGCGAATGACGGCGACCGATTCCACTCGTCGTCAGAAAGTCGGCGTAAGATTCTTCACCGTTGGCGGCATAGCTTCACAACTCGACGTGTCCTCGCGGACGGTGCACCGGTGGATCGCAAACCGCCAACTGGTTGTGCATCGCATCGGACGCTCGTTGCGCGTCTCGGAGGCCGATCTCAAGACGTTTCTCGCGGTCCATCGCGATGAAGATTAGCGCGCCTCCTGCGTCACTAATTGTCGCGTTATGTCAGTTACATAGCGCCTGTCGGGAAAACTCCCCGCAAATAATCGTCCCATTTATTCTGTGATAGTCATCCCGAATGTCAGCCTCTGACAGCGCACGTCTGCGCCTGTCAACTCATGTCAGAAAAGGTCGATCACGATGAAACACGTTTCTACATCCAGCGAAGTCAGCGCCACAACGCTGCAGGACGTCCTCGACTGCATCGTGGCCAGGCCCGACATGACCCACAGCCGGAAACGCGACCTGCGCTCTGCGGTTCTCAGCTTCAGCACGCTGGCTGACAAAGCCCCCGCCTCCATCCCACTCGATCTCAGCGATTTTCGGCGTGTGCTGGACGAGACCGGCGGCACACTCGCGAAAGTCTCGGCCAAGCGTCGGGCAAACCTGCGCAGCGACCTCGTCGCTGCCATCGAGGCATCTGGGGCGCACCCGATGCTTAAGACTGGCAAACTCGAACTGCATCCGGCCTGGAAAGGACTTCTAGACCCGATCAGGGATCCCCGTATCCGGAACGGTCTTTCCCGCTTTGCGCGCTGGTGCAGCCTCAATAGCATTTCGCCAGAGGCTGTAAATCAGGCTGCTATTGACCGTTTTGTGCGGGATCTCAGAGCCAGGACGCTCATTCGCAACGTTGACGGTCAGCGCGGCGCTGTCGTAACCGCCTGGAACCGCTTGGTCGTCTTAAAGCCAGAGCTAATGGCCATCGCGGTTCCCGACGGCATGAAAGCCCTGAAGCGCGTCCCTTGGGAGCACCTGCCCGCTACGTTCTTCGCCGATTTACAAAAGCACCTTGCCTGGTGCGCGATGCCCGACGCTCTCGATGACGATGCCCGCGCCACGCGGCTGGCGCCCGCCACCATAAGGCTGCGGCGCGATCAAGTTCATTCTGCTGTGACGGCTGCCGTTGCAGCTGGCGTTGCCCCGGAGAGCCTGCGGTCGCTCGCGGATCTGGTCGGTCTTGGCATCTTCAAGACCATCATGCGGAAGTTGTACGAAGACGATGGGTCGGTCTTGACGCCCTATACGCATGGCGTCGCCGGTACGCTGATCGCAGTTGCGAAGGAGTCGGTCGGCGCATCAGTCGATGAGATAGCAGCTCTCAAAAAGCTCCGGCGCAAGCTAGGCACCCTCCCCTCCGGTCTGACCGACAAGAACAAATCGTTCCTGCGCCGCTTCGACGACACCTCTCTCTCGGATTCCCTCCTCAACCTTCCTGACAAGTTATGGCGTAAGGCTCGCCGCGGCCTCTCAAAATCGAAGCGGCCGTTCATCGATATACAGACATCGCTGGCGATCGATATTCTCCTGGTTATTCCACTCCGCATGAAAAATCTGGCCTCTCTCAGCTTTCGTGATCATCTGCACTGGCCGAACGGGCGTGGAAGGCCTGCCATGTTGATCATCGAAGGAGCCGAAACCAAAAACGGCTTGTTAATTGAGGCCGAATTACCAACGGAGTTGGCGGATCGTCTCTGGGCATATCGTACAGAAATCGCCCCGGCGGTCATCGGCAAACGTCCTGACGCGCTCTTTACGACAACCAGCGGAAGGCCGCGAACGCAGGGCGCTGTGACCGTCTCAATCGAAAAGGCGGTGTATAGGAATATCGGCATCAAGCTCACGCCGCATCAATTCCGTCATTTCGCCGCCAAGCTCATTCTAGACGCAAATCCAGGAGCGCATGAACTCGTCCGCCAATTGCTCGTCCACAAGAACATGAAGACGACGACCAATTACTATGCCGGCATCAACACCCTACGTGCCGGTCGCGCTCACGCTGAACTGTTGATGAAGCTTAAGAGCCAGACCTCTGCTCCAAGGCGGAAACGCTCGAAATCGTTGGGAAACGATGGGTCTAACTAATGAGATATCGGGCAAAGCTTCATCTGCCTTTCGATCAGTGGCCATTGAATGACCGACAACTCTGGGAACAGGCCACCAACGATATCGACCCGTTCAGTGAGGCGACCGGTGCGCGGTTGGCCGCGAGATCCAAGCACCAATATCTGTTTGCGTGGCGGCGCTTCCTTGGGTTTGTCGTGTTGGAGGACGGGCCGGCTCTCATGTTACCGCCCGCCGAACGCTTGACGAAGGAGCGTGTTCACGCCTTTACCAACCATCTTGCCAAGACAAATATTCCACGATCGATCGCGATCCAGATTGATGCTCTCTACAAGGCAGCAAGGATCATGCAGCCAAATCAAGATTTGTCCTGGCTGAAATCGATGAAAGCCCGGCTCCACTCCGCCGCGCCCGTTCAGCAGGCTGGTGGACCAGCCATTACCAGCCTCCAAATCCTGCAGGTCGGCCTGACTCTAATGACCCAGAACGCCCCTGTAGAGGGGCGCCGTTCGACCTTATCTCGCGCCGTCCGGTATCGTGACGGGCTCATGATTGCCTTGCTGGCGTTCGCGCCGCTTCGGCGGAAAAATCTCGCTTCTCTCGAAATCGGCCGTCACCTTGTCGGAGACGATAACGAGCGATACATCATTATCCCCGCGGCCGAAACCAAAACTGGCACGCCTATTGAGTTCGCCATACCCGATTTTTTGCTTCCGTATATCGAAGTCTATCTCGCTGTCGTTCGTTCTCGGTTACTCAAGAACATGTCATGCCAAGCACTCTGGGTTAGTCCTCGCGGTGGCGCGCTACGTTACGGCGCCATCGGAGATATCGTCTCGCGGCATACTCTTAGTGTTTTAGGGTTGCGCCTTACACCGCACGACACCCGTGACGCTGCAGCAACGACCTGGGCCTTATCCGATCCCAGTAAAATTGGAACGGCGAAGGATCTACTTTCTCATCTAAACGAACGGACAATGCAGAAACATTACAATCGCGCTAAGGCGGTCGAAGCAACTCGGACATATGCCGCAATCGTCCTTGCCAAAAGGATGGGCGCGCGCAAACGATAGATGTACAGCGGCAGCCTTAACCACCGTGCCGAGTTATCGGTCGGCGCATAGGGCCCCGCCCGTCTCCCACATTCCGACGCCGCGGGGATGGCTCCGCTCTACTGCTCTCAGCTCAGGATAGATCGGGCACAAGCGCCATTCGGTGCGTAGCCACTCTGCTAGCAGCTCGAAATATCGGTTCGGCTATATTGAAGAGCTGCGCATGAACCTCGCCAAACATGAAGTGCCAACGGCGCGAGGCGGATGTTGAGTGCGTCGCGCGGTCCCCGGCCATACGCGCGCGGCATGGTGGCTGAAATGCCCGGCTACGGTCGTATAGATTTGGTGAAGGGCACACTCTACTGGCAATTCATCGACACCCAGGGCTGGCTGCAGAAGCTCGACCGGCGAGAAGCGGCCAATTTCTTCCTCGATATTGAAGTTCCGGATTACGATGACGATCGAGACTGACTGTTAGAATAGCCCATGCCCTCTATAGGGCAAACTAACTGTTGGCGACGGCGCCTAATTGCCCGAATTCATCCATGAGACGCTTCGCATCGGCCGCAGCTTTCACGAGCTTGTCAGGCTTTTCAAAATGCATCCTTGCCTCAAGTGACTGTCTGCTCGCGTAGCGGGCTCCTTCAGTGGTCCAGCTTCCGTGAGCGACCACAACCCGAACTTCCTGATTGAGCTTTCTGCATTTGTTGAAAAACGACTTCAGAGCCGGATGGAATTCAGCGTCAAAGTCCAATTTAATGGTTTTTTCCGCGACCGTGCAGAGCATCGCGAAATCGTACGGCCCAACGACCACGTCGAACTGGTCATCTCTCAGTTTCAGATACGACGCGAGGGCTGATTTAATCAAGTATTCGAGCTGGGAAAATCTGAAAATGAATTCACCGATCGCCCTGTAGAACTCCTCAGATTGCATTATCTCGAATGCTTCCTGGATGCTGTTGACCTCGATCGGAGCATCACCCACCCGGGTTACGGTTATTTTGACCATTAGATTTCCAGCATTTCATGCAACACGGCCACGACGTACAGCTTGATCCTCACGACCGCCTTCCGCTCTTTCGCCACGTGTGTAGCAACCGATGACATATCGTATACGGACCGCGTGAGTGAGCCCACCAGCTCATCAACGGTGGTTGCGGTTTGCTCAGGAACGGCGCCCGATGATTTGCTCAGACCACGAGCGGTGCGGATGAAGCGAACCTTCTGTTTCATCGTAGGGCCGTTCCTGTCCGGCTCTTGCTTGTACCCTACGGCGTCGATTACATCCTTATCCGGTGCAAGATAGTCCAACGTTTCGCGAAGAGCTTCCCTCAATTCCAAGGCTGGGCCACGGAAGGACACGCGGTTATCGTCGGAGAGATCGGCGATTGCCTGCTGGTACGACAACGCCGCCGCTGGCACGAGATCACGGAGTGTCTTGATGATCTTTTCGTCTTCAACGGTAACTGTGAGTTCCGGCCGAAGAGAATGCCCGCGGTCCTTTTCCAGCCGCGTCACCACATCAGGGGAAATGTCGCGGAGCGCCTTAAACGCCTTGAGGTATTTCGGCTTTGTGCTGGCCGCTTCCGACAGCCGGATCAGGCTTTCAAAAACATCCGTTAGAACCTGGACCTCTTCATCCAGCCCTGCCCCGATCAGGCCGAGTCTGAGTTGCTGGAAGAAGGTCTGAGCAAGCTTACGGACCTCGTCTCTGAGAGGGACGGATTTAATCTGGCCGTTCGCGGCGTTGATTTTCCGTTGTGTCTTTTGAACCTCGCCGATCAGCGCCCGCCAGTCATCGACGGTGTCGCTCATCGCTTACCCTTCTTTGCGGTCTTTTTAACCGGCTTGGGTTTGCGAGCTGGTTTCGAGCTGCCCTCCTTTTTCGGCAGCTTATGCGCCACGAGGTTGTGGCCAACCGAATTGAGCTTGTATTGGCCTCGTTCAAGGGCGTTGAGGTAGCCAGCATTCTTGGCGTTCGTAAGCGTCATATTGGCAGGTCCGGTCGGCAACTCGAAATCGGCCTGAATAAAATAGGGCTTGATGTCTTCGGAAGTGATGTAATCTCGCCTCTCTCCAGGCCCAGCCATCTGACATAGGAAGAACGCCATAACGGCAACCTTCTCATTAAGTGTCTTGGGCGCCTTGAGGGCTGCGAACGACCGAATGTCCGTGTCACCCGCTGGCGGAGCTGGCGGCGGGGTATGTCCGGGAATTGCTGGGGTTGCGGGCGCCAATTGTGGTTTGAGGACTGCCAAGCCGAGCCGCTTCACCACGAACTCAAGGACGTGCTCCCGGGCCTCAGCATCCAGCGGCGACAGGGCGTCCATTACCGTTGAAATAGCCTTTACGACCTCATCCTCAGCCATGCCGACCCCTCAAGAAAAAGGCCGAGACTTCCGCTCGGCCAAACCTAAGGTAGCGTGGAACCCGGCAATTCCCTAGAGCCGGAATCGCCCCATCACAGGTTCTGGCCCCTGATTATCGGCCGAACACAGGCGGCGGTAGCAGCGCGGCTCCTTGGCTATTCATCAGAGCGGTCAGCGTTTTGGCGTCAGCTAGGGATTGCTGGTCGGCCATCAGGCGCAGCGGTGAAGCAAAGCGCCCCTACGGGGTTCTTTTCTTCAGGGGCAGTCTTCTTAGCCACGTCCCATTATGCACACAGCACTGAGTCAGTTGGCAACTACCCGCTGTAACCTGCATCGAGCATGCTGGTTGCCGCTCCGCAGTACATGCAGATATGCCAGTGCGCCTTTACCAAGCCTTCCAGTTCGATCGCTGTTGCGGTGAAGCTCGTTCCAGATTTGCTTTCTGGGTATCGGAAGTGCTCACCATCCGGATCGGTCTCATTGATGTGGTTCAGCAGCTTGGCGCAGTACGCCGTCCAGTCATCATCGGTGCTGTAGCCGACCCCATGCATGTAACCAAGCAGCTGATTCCAGAGTGACATGAGACGGTGCCCTTCGAGATCAGGCGCGCGCGGATGCTGTTCTGCGTAAAACAGTATCGCTTCCTTGAGGTATAATTCGATGGAGTGTCGCGCCAGATAGAACAGTGGCATCGCCAGAAAATCCCGGCCGGGCCATTTTTCCTTGACCTCTTTCGCCAGGATTTCGAAAGCCTGCTGATACCCGTACGCGAAGTGTGCCCAGTTTCCCTCGAAGCGAACCGTATTGATGGGTTTCAGAAATCTTCGGAGTTGTTTCGGGACGCGCTCAATTTCACTCGGCTCGTTGAGCAAATCAGCGTAACTGCCGGCCATCGCACTCCCCGCCCGCCATTAAGTCATTTTTAAGTATTAAGGCATACAACATCGTCAGACACCGGCATTTGGTGAGTTTGCCGTCCAAAATCAGCCCCGATGTCCAGAAATTGGACGTTACCCAATTTGCGGAATTACGCCAGAACCACAGAGGCAAATATGCGCGGAGCAGAACTGAAAGTCTGGCGCGAAAAGCGTGGCTGGACGCAGGGCGATCTTATGCAGGAGCTCGAAATTAGATCGCGGCAGACTGTCACCACGTGGGAAGCAAGCGAACGAATACCTCGAACAATAGTGCTGGCCGTCATCGCGCTCGACCAGGTTGAGGCCTGTAACAGGTGTGGCGGATATAAACAGCAGTTTACGCCGACAACGATCGCCAACAGCTGGTTCGGCCCGATTAAAGCTCATGTTGCTGCCACCGGCGTCGAGTAAGCGGGCTGCGAATCAGGGTTGCAATTTTCGAGGAGATTCGAGTGATTCGGCCAAAAGGGGCGACTTCGGAAGGCGAGTTATACCCCGTTTTACACAGCTTCGTCCAAATAATTTGGATTTCTACGTTTCACGTGAAACGCATAATTTTTCAAGTTATGCCTATTTTCATTGAGTTTCTTGAAAAGAACAAAACGTCAATCTTTGCCTAGAAAGTTAGGTGACAAATATTCGGTCGGAGGGGCTTGAAACCCCCGCGGATTCGGATACCTTCGTCCCACGTTCACAACCGGTACCCTTTACATGCCTAATGAGCTGGACCCCGCAATAGCAGCCTTCGAGCGCCGTCGTGAAGACGCGCTCGCGAGCGTTGCTGAGTGCGAGCGGACCATCAACACGCTGTGCAAGGAAGCCGGGTACCCGCCCCGCTACGCCGAGACGACAACCAATAACTCCATGAAGGTGACGCAGATCTCTGACGACACCTTCTACGGCCAGAAGCAGACGCCCGCGATGCGGATGTACCTGGAGATGCGCAAAGCGCAGGGTCTTGGCCCCGCAACACCGCGCGACATCTATCAGGCCCTTGAACAGGGCGGGTATGTGTTCGAAGCGAAGAACTCCGAGATCGCCATGGTTGGCATGAGAGCCCTGCTCCGCACCCAGCCCAATGTCTTTCATCGTCTGCCCCAGGGTACCTGGGGTCTGACCACTTGGTATCCCGACGCCAAAAAGCCGAAGGAAGAGCCAAAGCCGAAAAAGAAAAAGGCGGCAGCCAGAAAATCCGGCGCCGTCAAAAAAGTTCGTACCTCCGCTCAGCCTAAACCGCGAGTGAGGGTCGAAGAGCCTGGCGAAAGCCAGACTCCCGTCGACGAGTAGGTGGCTTCAACACCTGCCCGTCCTGCCCCCTTCCAGAAGGGGTGAGAGCTAACGGTGCGACCGGGATTCCAAGCCCGGCGCGCCTTAGTGCTTTTTATATAGCGCTTGGTGGCCAGATTCTGCAATGGGCCGATACGCATGCCGTTAAGGGGTTCCCATGCTCGATCTGAAGACCAAGGCCGACCTCCAGCGTCTGGTAGACGAGGGTTTGGAAGAGAGCCTTACCCTCGACTACAAGGATTCCCGTGCCCTGACCCGCGACGGCCAACTCAGCCGGCGGACAGCTCGTCTATGGGATCGAGGAAGACAAGACCGCCAAGAAACCTAGCAGGGTTGACGACGGTGTCGCCGATCCGAAGGTCACCCGAGAATGGATGTTTGCTAAGGCGCGGACAAAGCGAGTCAGTTACCGGTGGCGACCCGGTGGCGACTTTGTCAAAATCGAAACGCGCGCCACGCGTCGCAATGCAAAATAAGATAATTAAATTAATGGCTTGGGTGGTCGGGGCAGCTGGATTCGAACCAACGACCTGCAGTACCCAAAACTGCCGCGCTACCAGGCTGCGCTATACCCCGATTATCTGGGAAGCGACGTCGATACACGCTTAAAGCAGGACCAGCAAGGCTGCTGCGACCGTCTCAATGACCATTCGTTCTAGTGGCCACTAAAGAGCGGATGCCCCACGCGGTCTCCGGGGGCGATCCCGTATTTCTGTGCCGTGCCGGCGATCACCTCCAGCACCCCCTTCGCCAACCCGTTCGACGGGATGATTTTGGTCGACAGCGGCTCGGTGTTTTCGGCAATCCGCAGGATCCGGCCGTCGGCCCGAATGAAGATCATGTCGAGCGAAATGTAGGTGTTTTTCATCCACATCGACACCTGCTGTTCCGGCGAAAAATCGAACAGCATCCCTTTTCCATCAGCCAGTTCCTTGCGGTACATCAGGCCGGTGGTCTTTTCTTCTTCGGTTGTCGCCATCTCGACCGAGAAAACGTGCACGCCGGATTTGGTGACGATCTCAAGCGGCTGAATGCTCGCCGCCCGCGCGCTAACGCCGGTGAATGTGCAAAGCGCGACGATTGCGGCCGCAGCTATCCAGAGCCGCGCCCACATCCGACGCAGACCAACACCTCGATTAAAATTCATGGACAACACTCACCGGAACCGAAGGATTTCGCCGGGCCGACCCTAGCCTGATGATCGTGGCAAATACCAGACCGTGACCGGCATCGCGTGGTGCCAATTTCGGCATCCGGCTAACGGCTTTGGCTTGGTAGCCTGGATAAGGCCGCGCGATCAGTGCGACGACAACCCCGGCGAGCCGGTTTCCGGCTGGATCTCGGCAGCCATCATGCCCTTGGAGCCGGGCCCGAACCGCACCAGCACATACTGGCCGGGCCGCAGTTCGGTCATCCCGAAGCGGCGCAAGGTTTCCATGTGCACGAAAATATCCGGCGTGCCCTCACCACAAGTCAGGAAGCCGAATCCGCGCAGGCGATTGAACCACTTGACCTGCGCCCGCTCCAGACCACTGGTCGGGGTGACGTTGACGTGAGTCCGCGGCGGCAGCATTTGCGCCGGATGGATCGCCGTCGATTCATCCATCGAGAGGATCCGGAACGCCTGATAGCCCTTCGCCCGCTGCACGCATTCGCAGACCAGCCGAGCGCCTTCGTAGGCGGTCTGATAGCCGTCGCGCCTAAGCACGGTGACGTGCAGAAGCACATCCGGCCAGCCATTATCAGGAACGATGAAGCCGTAGCCCTTTGATGCATCGAACCATTTGATCACGCCGCTGATTTCAACAAGGTTGGCGGCGCTGTCGCCGAGACCCGATAGCGCATCGAGCGCCGGATCGCGTTCACTGCCGCCCGAAAATTCGCTCGGCCCAAATCTGTTCTGCCCCGTCCCGCCTGACGACGGTCCCCCGAGCTTCTTGGACTCAAATCCGTCCGACCCCATGATCCCGGACCCCACACATTATCGACGGTTCGTCGTCTACCACGACAGCACCGGCGCACGCGCTCATCAATGACAATTCACGATGACGCCGCGCGAATCTCTCGAATCAAAAGATAACACTCCCGCATGCCGCGCATAGCTAAAAAAACGAAACCACGGGAAGCTATGAACAGTCTTGCGCTGACGCGAATCAATTGGGCATCAGTTGCCCACGAACGGCCCAAGCGTCTCGCCGATGTCGTGCCGGATGACCAGATCGGCGATGTCGTCCTGTTCGGTGGGCTCGTTGTTGACGATCACCAGCCTTGCGCCGCAGTTTTTGGCCATCAATGGAAAGCCGGCGGCCGGCCAGACCACCAACGACGATCCGATCGCCAGGAACAGATCGCAATGCTGGGCAAGCTCGGTGGCGCGGCGCATCGCGTCTTCCGGCATCGCCTGCCCGAACGAGATGGTGGCGGTCTTGACCGGCTCGTCGCAGACGGTGCAGTCGGGCGCGCCGCCAGTTGAATCGAAGCGCTGCTTGACCCATGGAAGATCGTAAGCCTGTCCGCAACCGATGCAGCGCGCGTAAGTGGTGTTGCCGTGAAGTTCCACGACGTGATCGGCCGCGAAGCCCGACATCTGATGCAGATTGTCGATGTTCTGGGTGACGATGGCGGGAATCTTGCCGGCCTTGTAGAGCGAAGCGAGCGCGCGGTGACCGCGTCCCGGCCGCGCCGCGGCGAATGTCGGCTCCATCGCAAAGCGTCGCCGCCATGCCTCTTCCCGAGCGTCCGGGCTGGCAATAAATTCGTCGAACGGGATCGGGCGGTTGCGAGTCCACAGTCCGCCGGGAGAGCGGAAATC
Source organism: Bradyrhizobium sp. (assembly GCA_028290305.1). Next base: position 39,125 of record JAQGKC010000428.1, on the reverse strand, counting down.
GGGGATGCCGCATTCAGTCGAAATGCCCGCGCCCGTGAAGGGGATGATGATGGACGCCTCGGCGATCATGTCGCCGAGTTGTTCCACGCCGCTGCGAAGATCCGGTGCGATCACTGCGATTATCCGAAAGTTTGGCTACACTAATTATAGCACGGCCGTTCGGATTGCCACTTGGTCGCTTCGATCACAGGAGTGCGCCGGCATCCGGCGCCATTTTCACGCCGCTTTTGCGATGGGTTCCTTGACCTCGTCAGTCTTCTTCTCGTCGGTTTTCTTCTCGTCGGTTTTCTTGGCCTTCGCGACCGGAGCGGCGGCCAGCGATTTTTTCGCCGGCTTGCCGTACAGTGACAGTTTTTCCAGTTCAGCCTCGAGCTCGGCCTGCCGCGCCGCGACTTTTTCTGCCAGTTTTTCGGTTGCGTTGTCGCGCAAGTTGGCGAGTTCTTCGATGCTCAGTGAATCCAGATCGATTTTTGCCATGCAGGTCTCCCGTTTTCTTGTGGCTACCGGGAAGGTGCGCAAGCCACAAGCACGATGCCGGCCTTATCCACCGCGAACGTTGCCTTGCACAGCTAATCACAATCCTGCAACGCCGCGTCCCAATTCGTGCCCCAATCGCGGTCACCAATGGGCACGAGACAAAAATCAAAGGAATCGGCATGACCGAACAGGAAGAACGCCTCGCTCGCGGGCGGAAAGAAATCGCAATGCGTGTTGCAAACTTCAAAGCCACGCAGGAAAAATTCGAGCGGGAGCGCAATGAGTATTTCGTGACCACGCTGGAAAATGCCCGCAACGGTTCCGATACCAAGCCGCACTTGTCCTAGAGCGCCTTTTAAGGCGCGCGCTCTACCCCTCGAGAGAATCCCGTCATTCATTCCCGGCGGGGTTTTTCCTTTGCGGCGCAATAGACGCCCTGATCATCGCTTTTTCTTTTTTACGAAGATCGCGTTCCAATTATCCTTGTAGGCCTGCGTTACCGGCTTCTGCCCCTCGCCCATGCCTTTGTTCGACGGCGCGGCGTCCGGCTTCGCTACTTCAGTGTTGGCGCCTTCAGCCTTCACTCTTTCAGTCTTGGGCGCGGCTTCGGTTACTTTGCTCTGCGGAACCGGCTCCTTTTTCGGTGCGTTGTTCTTGGTCTTCTTATCGTCCACTGACATCATTTTTCCTGACGCCGGTTTCGCCGCCGGCTTCGGCCACCTGCCCTATACCACGCATGATAAAGCCCGGAAGCGATGTTCCGGGCTTTTCGATTACCAATGGCGCCAGTAGCGGTGCCGATAATACGGCCCGGGATAGTAGGCGTAGGGACCGTAGTACGCCGGCCGGTAATACGCCGACCCGTAATAACGCGGTCCATAGTATCCGTAATAGCCATAGCCCGGCCCGTATCCGTAATATGGATATGGCCCATACGCTCCAAACGCTCCAGCGGTGATGGCGCCGGCAGCCAAGCCGAAAGCCAAACCGGGACCCCAACCCCACCCCCGCGCCTCGGCCGGTGCGGTCACCGTGGTCGCGCCAACCGTGGCAACCGTGGCCAAAATTGCTAATGCCTTTCTCATGCACATCTCCTCCATTGAGTACCCACGCAATAACGCAGATGGTTTTTTTTGGTTTCGGGGGAACCGGATTTCTCCGCTGAGATTCCAGGGATTTCGGTCCGTGAATGTATCAGAGACCGGAACCCGACCGGCCATTGAACCATTTGCGAAGCTGCGCGACACACCATGACTGGAGGATTGCAATTTCCAGTTCTACGACCGCGCCGCCCGGCATCATTTGGCTTGGCGGCGTTGTTCGTTTGCCGTTGGCAGCACGACACCTCCGGAAAGAAGCATGATCGAACGGACAGGACCTTCCGCTCCGGCGTGTACGCTTTCCTTTTTATTGGTCTTCAACGTCACCAGGAGCAAATGAAGGCCGGCATACCGCCCAACAAACCTATCGTCATAAACCAACCGGGCAGATCGGGCAGCGCCAATATTTCGCGAAGAACGATAACCGCCAGGATCCATCCCACGATTGCCGCGCCAATCGGCCGGTACGAGACCTCAATGATCGCTGCGATCCAAGCGATGGAACGCACAGCCGCGCTGCCCGTTACCTCACCGAGGAGCGGGGGCATGCAGACTCACGCTCGCCCGGCATTTCTCTGTTGTTTGACCGGCCGCACTTCACACGCCATCCAAGCCGGGACATGCACATGTTGAACTTTGGTGCGCCGTCGCCGCACGCTTGAACGTCGCTCTGCATGTCACGGCGGGTGTTGCCATACAGAAGATAATAGCAATTGCCCCAGTGCGCCTATGATGTGGCTGCTTCTTTCGCCTCGGCGCCAGAGCTCACCAGCAGTAAGATGATAGCCAAATGCTTCATTTCGACGCCTCCCGAGCGGGCCAGCAGCCATGACGAAGGCAAAGGCGCCTAGGAACGACTCGCCAGTTTCTGAATTGAGTAAGTGACGTTGCCCGCTCAGTTGGAGGCAGTTGGTGATCTTTAGGTTGTTCAAGCGATTGCGCCGGGAAAACGAGCCGCCTCCGCCGCCGAAGCGCGAGGACAATTCCAGCATGGCGCATCTCGTTCGGCTGCTGCAGGAGCAGAAAGAGACGAACGAATAGCCCGATCCCCTCCGATTTCACACGCGCCCAAGCCGACAGATAGCTGATGGCCGCCTCCGGTTTTGTTGAAAGACACGGAGCGACATTTGGCTTTGCGCTTCAGCGCCGTGGTCAGCAGCCCGCTCGTATAAGCAACCCACCTATTCAGGAACGAACATTCGCGCTGCGCTTTAGGAAGCGATGCAGTGGATCGAAGCTCTTATCAACGTTTCTGCTTTCGCCGGCTTCATCGGCGTCGCGACGCATTATTCGAAGAAGAACCGTCAGACCGATTGACGATATTCCGGCGCCGGATGCTTCACGTTATTAACGGCAGTTGATTTAACGGCAATCGCCTCACTGGGCGAATGTAGAACCGTCAGCAGCCGGAATAACGGGAGTCTGGCTCGAAGATCTCTTTCAGATAAGCCGCCCCAAATTTCAGGAGCTGAGGCTCGGTCTTTCCCGTGGAGGCCAATAAAATAACGTATTGGCCGACCTTCTTGCGGACATCCCAGCCCACATGCCGGTCACAGGAACTGACGATTTTCTCTACAATATCGTTCATCACGCACCGCAATATCCGCATTGCAGCATTCGTAACGTCGCAGGTCAATAGCGGTTCCTCAGGACCTCTTTTAAATAGCAAAGGCCGTTATAGGTCAGTCGGGTCTCGCTCGTTTCGCCTTTAGCGACCTCCCCTTCGAGGTAGGTCTCCAATTGAGGAAGGGCACGGTCAAATTTCTCCGTGATGCCCATCATCACGCAGGTTTCTTTGATCCGTTCGATCGGCTTTTCGAGGACGTTGATTTCAACCATTCTCGCTAAATCAGCAGGAGTGCCTTTTGTTCCATCCCCTCGCTCGCGCCAAGTCGCCCGGTTTTGGTGAAATACACGTTCCGCCGATGGAACGCCCTATCTCTGAGACGCTTGTCCTGCGCTCGCCATCCGCGAGTGAGGAAAACGCCATGAACGCATGGAGCGAATATCTGCGGGGTCAGGCCGCATTGGCTGACCGGATCTCAAAGAGCCAGACCGACCCAGCCACCATCAGGGAATTTGCGAACTACGCCGAAGGGTTTCGGCAGGACGCCGATGCGGAGGACAAAACTCCTGTCCACATTAGAGAAAATCGAAGCGTTCAGTAGTCGCCCTCACCTCTACGAAAATCAACTCTTCGACTGTTGGGCAGCCGTTGACGAGATTCCGACATCGGCGTGTTCGATTGAAGCTGTTTTGACATTCACGTCGCATCTCCGCGCTCAGAAAGCGTTTGAAAGCGTTAGAACGCAGCGGACACGGAGGGGCATGTAGACGCACGGTGAAGGTAGCATCACATTCATCGAGCAATTATTATTCTCATATCTTATTCCCCGGAGCTCTTATTCCCCGGAGCCCCCCTGGCAGGTGTGCCGCTGCCTACCATCACGTGCTGTGCAGTCGCAATGACTTCCTCACGATAAGAAACGCGGGGGCGCCCGCCAAGAACAGCCCTGGAACGCATGGCATGCAACACCCTGCCCCTTGGTGCATTTTGCTGCTATTGAGTGCCCCGAACCGCCCAAACTGAATTCTCAAAGGGAGACAAGAAACATGCGTTATCTCCACACGATGCTGCGCGTCCGCAATCTCGATGCGGCGCTGAAATTCTATCAGGACGCTCTCGGGCTGAAGGAAGTCCGGCGCGTCGACAATGACAAGGCGAAATTCACGCTGGTGTTCCTGTGCGCGCCCGAAGACGAGGGCCTGCTGAAACAGTCGAAGGGGCGTGGCGCGCCGCTGGTCGAGCTCACCTATAATTGGGACGAGGAAAAATACGGCGAGGACCGCTATTTCGGTCACCTCGCCTACGAGGTCGACGACATCTACGCGACCTGCGACCGTCTGATGAAACTTGGAATCACCATCAACCGTCCGCCGCGCGACGGCCAGATGGCCTTTGTGCGCTCGCCGGATCTGCATTCGATCGAGTTGCTGCAGAAAGGCGATGCGAAGCCGCCGGCGGAGCCGTGGACTTCGATGCCGAACACAGGACACTGGTGAGCCGTCTTTCCACCAGCAGGAACCCAACATGCGATAGCACGTTCTCCTTCCGATTGAGGAATTCAAGGAGGCGAACATGGGACGAGGAATTCTGCTCTGGCTGCTCGGCGTGCCTATTCCGGTGATTATTCTGCTGTGGTTATTCTTCGGCCGCTGATCTGCCACTGCGCTACTTGCATCAGGCTCCGTCGTGATTTGACGGGGCCTGTTTTTTTAGAGCATCGCTGTCGAAATCCCACATGCAGCGCGCGCTTTTTCGCAAAAATTCGGATATGACCCGCGGAAGAACGGATCAACGGGAGTGAATGCGCGTGCCGAACGACAATCAGGGACAGTTGAAGATTTGGGGCCGGGCCAATTCGGTCAATGTTCAAAAAGTGCTGTGGTGCCTGCGCGAACTCGATCTCGCCTATGAGCGCATCGACGCCGGCATGGCATTCGGCCGCAACAGTGAGCCCGATTATCTCGCGATGAATCCCAACGGGCGCGTACCGACCCTGGTGGACGGCGATTTTGTGCTCTGGGAATCGAATTCGATCATGCGGTACCTTGTGCTCGCCCACCGGCAGGGATCGCCGCTCTATCCGCAAGCGCCGAAGCGGCGTGCCGGCGTCGACCGATGGCTGGACTGGACACTTTCGACGGTGCAGCCGGTCGATCGGCCGGTATTTTGGGCGCTGGTGCGCACGCCGGTCGAGCAGCGCGACATGGTCGCGATTCAGAAAGATGCCGACGCCGAGGCCGCGCAATGGCGGATCGCCGATGCCCAGTTGGCGACGCGACGCTTCATCGAAGGCGACGATTTTACGCTGGCCGATATTGCGCTCGGCGCCTATGCCCGGCGCTGGTTCGGCGTCGAAGGCGTCAGCAAACCGGCGTTGCCGCATCTCGAACGCTGGTTCGCGGAGCTCGCCAGCCGTCCAGGATTTGCGCAATTCGTCGCGCCGCCGATGTCGTGAGAGGCTCGCCGCCGTGCAGTGGCTTTAGAAGCCCGAACGCTCGAACAGCAGAATACAAAAAATCAACACCAACGTGACGATCGCTACCACGAGCAGCTTGGTCCAGCTCATTCTGCGGCTGACCCACCAGAGCATCGCGCAGCTCATGACAACGGGAATGATGATATCTAATCGCAATGGGCTCACCCTGTTGGCGCTCAGCGCGAGCCACTGACCCCGATGCTGACGGCGCCGCCGATCTTCACGCAGGTGTCGGTACCGTCAACCTTGACGAAACCCGGGCCATACACGGCGCATGAATTGCCGGCACCAGCCCCCTTTACCGGAAGCAGCTTGTCTGAAGTTGCAGGTTTGTCTGACTTCTGATGGCTGGATTGCTCAGCCAACGCCATTGAGGTCGGCAGCACCGCAACAACGATCGCAAGGAGGATGTTTCGCATCCCGCCTTTTATCGCCTGCGGCTTGTTTTGACTATCGCACGAACTTGACGCCGATCGACTTTCCGCGACGCCAGACCACTTCGCAGTTTTGCCCCGTTCTCGCGTCACGAGCGAACGCCAGCCGCAACCTGGCAGGCAACACATTGGAATCGTCGACCGTGATCTTGGCGCCCGAAGTGGAGATATCCTGAACCACGCACTGGCGGGCCGCGAAGCCGCCTTCGAGGGTGATCCACCCGGGCTGGCGCAGCGATTTGCGCGCTTCGCGCTTCTTGGTTGCTCCGGCCATTTCAATTGCTCCCAAGCCCACAGTCCTATCCCGTTAGGCTTTAGAAACCGTTGAGACCCAGCGAGAATCCGGGGATGTTGTGACCTAGGGGGACACCTTCAAACTGACGTCAAAACGAGGTTTCCAGTGACTTGCCCGGCCGTGCAAACGCCACTATACGTTCGCCCGCCGCCGCCCAGATCGGGTCACCACGGTCTTGGTTCGGCACGGCGCCATCGCAAACCTCAAAGCGTTGATTTGCCGGTATATTTGCTTATGACTGTGCGAAAGGGCACTGCCGCGTCCGGGTTGGTCGCGGCGAGGCCGGGGTTTTCGCTCCCTTCGTCTATCGGTTAGGACGCCACCCTTTCACGGTGGAGAGAGCGGTTCGATTCCGCTAGGGAGCGCCAGCAATTTCAATGGCTTAGCTTCCATCCTTGCCACAATGTCCAATGTTTGACCCATATACGTTGGTAGACGACTGTGGAAGCGTAAGTGGGACGCAAGACCGGCTAAAGGCACCAGCGAGGCAGTCACCATGGTCGACGCGGCATATTCTCGCCAGAGACAGCAAGAGGATCACGCGGCCGCGCTGACTCGTCGCCGGCGACCGATCGTTCCTCTGGTCGCCGCGTTCGTCCTAATCGTTGGCGGTGGGATGACCGTATGGGCCTTCGGTGGAAGCAACGCAGTTGCGCCGCCTCCTGACGTTTCCACCGCGTCAACGACGAGTGGGCACCCTTCAGACGAGCTGCTTGAGAAAACGAAGGGCCTTGAGGTAACTCAGCAACAAGCCGTCGACCAACTCCAAGTCGTTCAAGATCAGCTTGCAGCCCAGCAGACGGCGACGAAAAAGCTCTCGGAGCAGATCGCGACGCTTACTGAGAAGCTGGACGCCCTCCAGGGTTCGGTCGCCAAGATGCCGGCGCCACCCGTTCCCGCGCCGAAGTCACGCCACCAATAAGTCCGCGCGAAACGAAGCCCGTGCGCCCTTGTGGCGCGGTACTTGCTTGTTTCGACCCGCGGTGGGGTCCGGTTTGGAGGTGTTCATCGCGGTGACATAGGTCTAGGGCAATTTGAGCCCCGTAGTCATCACGATCCATTTTAAGTTGTCGCGTCCATTTTAGCTATTGGGGGTTTCAAATGAGTTCTCTTGAGCAGCGCATTGCGTCTGTCACCGAAAAGCGGCTTGCAGTCATCGCCGCCACGGCAGCTAAGTTCAAAGCTCGGTTATGCGAATTGGAAGAACTGCGCGACCAGGTCCGAAAAGCACAACTTTCGCGGCCTCGGAGTCATAAACCGACATCGGCGGAGCGAAGGGGCGAAGCGCGGGCCTAAGCCTGCGCCCTCGCTGTTTTCAGGCAGCCGGGGCCGCTTCCGACCAAGCCATTCCGAAATGCCGACGAAACCATTTTCAATGGATGGCGAAGCCGTCCTGAAACCGAGGCAAGCTATGAAAGTACTGCGTCAATGGAGGCTACGGATATGCTCGCCGAGAAATTCATCCTCCTGCTGGAGACTCTCAAAAGCAATGCCCACGCCGATGGAAGTCCGCGCGTGGTAAGCACCTCGCGGCACGTCCCCATGCAGTTGCCTGGCGCTAAGTGAGGCCGGCGCGGGACCGAAACCCGGGCCCTTTTTCTGTCAGCTAAATACTGTGTTGCCCGGTCGCTCGTTGGGCTTTTGCGAGGCGACGCAGATAGAGCTCCGGCCGTGACGTCGAATGGAACAAAAGTTCCACTTCCGGGTTTAAGGTGAAAATCGGGGAGGATCTCATGGATCGAACAACGCGCTGCCCGAAATGCGGAAAACGACTGGTCCCGGTTGTCACCATCTCCGGCCGCACAGACCTCCAATGCATAAGCTGTGACGACCCCACGGTGAAATGGACTGAAAGTCCGGCTACAGCCCCTAAGAAGCCCACCGAACTCGAGCGTATTTAAATCAATGCGCCTCCTTTCAGGGCTGCGAGCTGGTGATAACTGCTTGTCCGAGCGTCGATCTTGAAGCGCGGATGAGTAAGGATGACGCGGCCATTGATTTCGACAGCATTGATCGGCGAGCACATAGGCCTTGCGGACCGGGGTGTCGCCCGTGGTGATATTCTCGCCTCGATCAGCGATGCATGCAGGAAAAGCTTGCGCGATTCAGCGCCGGCCCCAGGGGATGGCCGCCCAGAGGCGCTCGTGAAGGTAGTACCACGCGATTTTGGTGATGATCTCGATGCCAGCGATCGATCCCGCGATTTCAACCCTGCCCGTCATGAACCAACTGATTGCAAACGTATCCAGCGTTCCCAATGTTCGCCAACCGACGGCCTTAAGTACCGATCTTGTGTGTGTCTCTGCCCCGCGGAATAAAACCACCCGGCGCGTCTCCCTGGCTGACGACAACAGAATCTATCACGCTCACCTTCTACCTGCGCCGCTGCGTGTCTTGCGTCGGGAAATTCAGCAATGGACATGCTGCGCGAATGCATGCATCTTGTTGAAAGAATCTGACAAACTCATTGATTAAACTAAACAATCCCGGTTCGTCAGGAAGCATCGGCATTTCATGGCTTGGGTTCATCGGCCAAGAACCTGGGTTCATCGGCCAAGAAGGAGTTGAAATGAGATTCGTTGAAATGAAATTCTTTGCCGTGCTCGTCGCGATTTGCGCGCTGTCCCAAGCCGCGATCGCCCAGCCATCGGAATGCAAGTCGATACCGGACACTGGCGCCAGACTGGCTTGCTACGATAAAGCCGCTCCGCCCGTAGCGTCACCCGCAGCCGCGAGGCCGGCGCTGCACGCGGCGCCGAGTCCGAAGGACGACGCTGGCAAATACGTGGATACGATCGGCGCGGAAGACGCGCGGATGAATGCGCAGCTCAGGAATATCTGCCGCGGTTGCTAGGCAAAAGCCGTGGTGCACGAGTTAGGAAATTTCGGACAGTAGATAACGCGGAAAAATGGCATATTTGCCATCCTGATGAACCTTCTTGCATCCCTTCCGACCTTGATCGGCACCGCGGCCATCGCTCCTGCGCTGCTGATACTATGGCTCGTCATTGCCGCCGACGAGCGTCCGGGGCCGCCCGCCAAGGTCTGGACCGCGTTTATCCTCGGCGCCGCCAGCATTTCGCTGCTGGGCGTGGTGCGTGCGCCATTTATGAAAATCCTCTCGGCTCCCGAGAATCCCTGGGTTGCGCAGGTACTGCATTCAGTATTCGGGGTCGCAGCCCCCGAGGAAATCGTCAAAATTCTCGTCATCGTCGCCGTGTCGTCACGACGGCGGCATTTTGCCGATCCGATGGACACCGTGGTTTATGGTGCGGCCGCCGGGCTCGGCTTTGCGTCCTATGAAAACCTCGCTTATCTCGTACAGCATACCGAAATGTGGCAATCGCTGGCAGCGTTGCGCAGCGTCCTGACCGTGCCGTTCCACGGTGCACTCGGCATCATCGCCGGCGCCTATCTGGCGATCGCGCGCTCCGGCACCGCGCTTGGCGCGCACCGGCATCACCGCGACTGGGCGCGCATCTCGAGCCGAATCCTGGTTCTGTTTGCGCCAATCGCCCTGCACGCGGCTTTCGATTTCCCTCTGCTGACGCTGCAGCAAAACCCTGACATCGACGGATCCTCCAGGCTCGTGCTGGGATCGACGAGCGTGCTGATCGGGTTCAGTTCGATCGCGTTTGCCGTCCGGCTGGTGCGGCGGGTCGGCCGCCATCACGCCCCGCGCACCGAAGTCGCGCGGGAGCGGCTAAGCCAGTTGCGCCGGATGTGGGCACTGCTGGTGCTGGGCGGAGGCGCGGGATTTGCCGGTCTGGCCTTTGTGCTGACGTCGATACATCATTGGCTGGTAAATCCCGAACGCAACGTGGCGCTTGTTCTGGTCCCCGTCGGCCTCATGTCCATTCTGGTCGGCATCGCCCTGCTGGTGGTGACCACGGCGATCTATGTTCTCGGCCGCAATCGGATGCGCGGGACATCCTCGGGCTTCTCGTCCGCGTCCAGTCAAGGCTGACCGGACCGACGAGCCGGGTGGCTTGACCAGTGTCGTTTGATCCTGCGCAAGGCGCTCAACGAACATATCTGCAACCAACAAACTTCACCGTGTGGCGCTGGCGCAAGCTATACTCGCCTCATTCCGTGTTGCCAGCATCGGGAGATTTTCAATGACCCTTCCCCAGGACATCACCAATCTGCAATCCAAAGTGAGCGCTGCGGTTCGCGAGCACTGGAAGGCTTTCTTGTTCGAAGGCATCCTGCTCGTCATTCTGGGTCTCGCTGCGATCATCGTGCCACCGCTTGCGAGCCTCGCCGTCACCATTTTTCTGGGCTGGATGTTCCTGATCAGCGGGATCGCCGGTCTGGCGCTGACGTTCTGGGCCCGGCAAATGCCGGGCTTCTGGTGGTCGCTGGTTTCGGCGGTGCTGGCGATTGGCGCCGGCATCATCCTGCTGGCGCGGCCGGTGCAGGGCACGCTCACCCTCACCATCGTGGTCGGCGCCTATTTCCTCGCCGAAGGAGTCACCACCATCATGTATGCGCTGGAGCATCGCCGCGAATTGTCGGAGCGGTGGTCGTGGCTATTGGTGGCCGGCCTGATGGATATCCTGATTGCCGCCATCATTATCGCGGGGTTGCCGGGATCGGCGCTCTGGGCCGTCGGCCTTTTGGTCGGCATCAATCTGCTGTTTGGCGGCGCAACACTAATCGGCGTGGCGCTCGCTGCGCGCCAAAGCCCAAGCTGATTAAATCAAACAAGGCCAATCAGCAGCCGCGGCAGATGCTCTTGATCTTGCGATCGAGTGCCGCGTCCTCCTTGTTCACCGGATTGTTCGGATCGCTCAGGTTTTTCTCGGAGGGCACTTGATCGGCGCGCGGCTGGCGATGGCCGACCGGAGCCTCGCGCGTTGTTCCGGATAAATTTGGAGTGGGTGTGGGGGATCCCGTGCCTACGGTCTGTGCCATCGCCACAGAACCCAAGGTCAGGAACACCATTGTTGTGATCAGGCTTCGCATCTGAATTCTCCACCACAGAGAAACGCATTCATCCTGGCGGTTGAGGTTCTAGCGCTTCCTCCATCCGTCATCTGTCATGACTTCGGGGGATAGATATGAACATCGCCGCAGTAATCAACGACACGATAGCGCGATTCCGGAACCGGTTCACCTGATCCTGAAAAAGAATCTGGCCCTGAAGAGGAATTTGCCTGCGACAGATAGTTCGGGCCGACCGGCGCTTTGCCATGACCGCCGGGAATATCGAGCACGTAATCCGGCTGACACAATCCGGATACCCGCCCCCGCAGCGCGCGCATTAGTTCCTGCCCGTGCGCCAGCGTTGTACGCAGATGCGCCGTGCCGGGCGCGAGATCGCCATGGTGCAGGTAATAGGGCTTGATCCGGCATTCGACGAAGGCGCGCATCAGCGCTTCCAGCGTCGCGGCATTGTCATTGACGCCGCGCAGCAACACCGACTGGCTCACCAAGGGAATACCGGCATCGACCATGCGGGCGCACGCGGCGCGCGCTTTGTCGGTCAATTCCCTGGCATGGTTTGCGTGCAGTGCAACCCAGGTTGTCGCCCCCTCGACCTTCAACGCCGCGATCATCTCGTCGCTGACGCGCGCGGGATCGGCAACCGGCACTCGGGTATGAATCCGGATGATCTTGACGTGATCGATGGCGGCCAGATCCGCCATGATCTCGGCAAGCCGTCGCGGCGACAGCATCAGGGGATCGCCGCCGGTCAGGATGACTTCCCAAACTTCCGAATGGGCACGGATATAGTCGAGTGCGTTGCGATAGTCGTTGTGCGGGAGCGCGGTCGCCTTGCCCGGCCCGACCATTTCGCGGCGAAAACAGAAACGGCAATACACCGCGCAGACATGTACCAGCTTGAACAGCACCCGATCAGGGTAGCGATGCACAATGCCGGCGACCGGCGAATGGGCATGATCGCCGATCGGATCGGCGCTCTCGCCGGGCTGCGTCACCAATTCCTCAGTGCTTGGAATGAACTGTCGCGCGATAGGATCGTCGGGATCGCTGGAGTCGATCAGCGCAGCAATGTCCGCGGTCACCGCCACCGCATAACGCGCCGCCACCTTTTCCAGATCGGGAAGTTCAGCCGCAACCGCAAAACCGTGAGCAACCAACTCGGCGGGCTGGCGCAACGTCGTGGCTGGGATGAGACCGGTCTTGCTCATGCGTCACCTACCGGCGGCGTCCACACCACCTGATCGATCCTGACGGCACCGCTGGCCAGCATCACCAACCGGTCGAAGCCGAGCGCGACGCCGCTTGCTTCCGGCATTTCGGCCACCGCGTCGAGAAAATCCTCATCCAGCGGGTAGCGCTCGCCATAGCGCCGCTGCTTTTCGTCCATGGCTAACGTGAAACGGCGGCGCTGCTCGCGCGGGTCAGTCAATTCGCCGAATCCGTTGGCGAGTTCAACGCCACAGGCATAGACCTCGAAGCGTTCGGCGACGCGCGGGTCGGATTGTTTTGCGCGCGCCAGCGCCGCCTCAGGCGCTGGATATTCAAACAGTACGGTCAAACGCCCCTGCCCCAGGTTTGGTTCGACGTGCTCGACCAACACCTTGCTGAAGATATCCGACCAGGTGTCGTCGTCCGTGATTCGCACCCGCTGCTTTGCCGCTGCCGCCAGACCCGCGCGATCGCCTTCGCCATTAGAAATGGTCGCAAGCAGATCGATGCCGGCAAAGCGCTCGAATGCCGCTGCCACGGTCAGCAGTTCCGGTTCGGCAAACGGGTCGGCGGTCTTGCCGCGAAACGAAAATCGCCCGATGCCGGTTACCCGTGCGGCATGGGCGATGACGACGACGCTGTCAGCCATGACCGCGTCATAGGCCGCACCGGCGCGGTACCATTCCAGCATGGTGAATTCGGGAAGATGCAGATCGCCGCGCTCCCTGTCGCGAAACACCCGAGCAAACTCAAAAATCCTCTGTTCTCCGGCGGCCAGTAATTTCTTGCAGGCGAATTCCGGCGATGTCCGCAAATACCGCGTCGCATGCGCGCCATCGGCGCCCGTCAATTCGGTGCGGGGCGCATGCAGGTGGGTCTCATTGCCGGGGGAAACCTGCAATATCCCGGTTTCAACCTCGGCAAAGCCCTGCTCGTCGAACCACGCCCGGATCGCCTTGGTGATCGCGCTCCGCGCCGCCAGGAAGGGCCTGATATCGGCGTGCCGGGCAGCGGACCACCACGGCGAAATCTGGTCGTTTTCGGCCATCAACCAGCCGCCCCGTAAGCCCGTAAAACGCTGGCATCAACTGGCAAAATCAGTATGTTGCAGCCCGAAACCGCTTCGCTGGCCTCGGGACGCTCATGTCCGGATCTGTCCCGGGCCAGAATATCAGGAAAAACAGCTTTGTAATTCATCGCCAGTTCTATTCGCAAGGGCAACGTCATCGAGCAAGACGGCAAGCTTTACGTGGTTCTGACCGCCGAGAACATCCATCCCGGCAAGGGAACTCCGGTCAGTCAGATCGAAATGCGCCGAATCAGCGACGGGGTCAAAATCTCCGAGCGCTACAAGACCACCGACCAGGTGGAGAAGGCGACCATCGAGGACCAGAATTTCAACTACCTCTATAAGGACGCCGACGGCTTTCACTTCATGAACAATGATAATTACGATCAGGTTCAGGTGCCCGAGGACATCATCGGCAGCGCTGCGCCATACTTGCAGGAAAACATGACCGTGAAGCTTTCGCTTCACGGGCTCATTCCGGTGGCGATCCAGATGCCGCAGCGCGCGACGTTGGAAGTCGTTGAAACCGAACCGGTCACCAAGGGCCAGACCGCATCATCGTCCTACAAGCCCGCCATTCTTTCCAACGGCGTGCGCACCGCCGTGCCGCCGCATATCGGCACGGGAACGCGGATCGTGGTGATGACCGAAGACGGCTCTTACGTCGAGCGCGCAAAGGACTAGGCGATAACAGGACATGCGCCGCGGGCGGTTGAGAACGAAGGCCATTCGCCGTTCTTTTCTCCGGCTCGCGACGCCTACGCTGACATCCATCCTCCTGCTCATCGCCGGTAGCTCCGCCCTCTTCGCCGACGAATTCAGAACGCCTTCGATTTCGGCGGTTCATGTCGAATGGCGCGCGGTTCTCGATCAGCTCCGATCCGAGATCAGCAGTCAGCCGGCCGTTGCATCCGCCTTCACGTTTTCAGGCCAGCGCCGGGTCCCGGCGTACGATCCGCGTTCGACGCCGGCGCTGGTGCAACTGAACGCCGTGACCTCGCAGATCTTCCCGGGGATCGGACGCAGTCCGGTTCCCGTGCTGCTGCCGTTCGACACCGCGGCATTTCTCGACGCACGGCTGAACGGCGCGCCGGCCAGCCTGTCGCTGGCACGCTACCAGGCGGACTTCCGTCCCGCCGACCTGTTTGACGCCGGCCTGGCCGGCTACGACGCGGTGTTTTCGCTCGAGCCCGGCGCCGGCGACGGCATGCCGCAACGAACCTTCACCAAACCGGTCGAAGTGCAGATCACCGGCTCGATCCTGACTTACGACATCAGCGATCCCCTGGGCGGCAAGGGCGAACCGGTCAAAGCCCTGGCCGCGCAATTCCCCGACCTGCGCCGCTTTATCCGGGAAGGCTATGTGCGCTACGCCTTCACGCGTTTCGGCGTTCCCTATGTGGTGTCGATCCAGTGTCTCGACAGCGCGTCCCGCGAACGGCGGCTGGCGTGCCGCGAGGCCTATCCGGTCGCCGAACGGTTCCTGAAAGCGCTGCGCATTGCCGGCGGCCAGCCTTCGCGGCCGCGAATGGATATTACGTCCGGTATCGCCGAGCGGCCGACCGCCGTATCCCCTGATTTCACCTATCGCTCGAGCGGCGACATCATCGCCAACCGCGGCTTTCGTAAACAGGGCGGCCATGCCGACTTCGCAGCCTATTCGCAAATCAGGTTTCCGCTGCAGAAAGCCCCGGCTTTTGCCCACTCGCAATCGTACGGGGATCGCAGATCCGACGACAAATCGCTGACGCTCGACGCGTCGATCAGCGGAAATACCCATTATCCCTGGCAGGACAATTTTTGCGAAGCCCGCAGCTTTGGCGTGGGACAATGCGCCAGCGGCTTTGGCCATCAGGGGCAGGACATCCGCCCGGGGGCGTGTCCATCAAACAACGAAGGTCGTTGCGATCCCAGGCAACAGGCGGTTGTCGCCGTCCGCGATGGTGTGCTGATCCGCTCACCGAAACAGCAGGCGGCAACATTGCAGATCAACACCCGCAACGAACACATGCGCTTTCGCTATATGCATATGAACCCGGCGAGCATGGATGCCGACGGCGTGTTGAGCGGACGCCGTGTCGAAGAAGGCGAAAAAATCGGCGTGGTCTCGAACTACCTGGATCATCCGAACGGCACCACGCGTCACCTCCATTTCGATGTGCAGGTGTTCACGCGCGACGGCTGGCTCTGGGTCAATCCCTACGTCACGCTGATCTCGGCCTATGAGCGATTGATCCGCGGCCGCGGCCGCGAGATCGGGCCCGAACCTCCGGCTTCAGCCGCGGTGGCGCATGCACTGCCGGAGGATGTGATCCATCCCGATTCGCTGGAAGGCAGCGAGAACTGATCCCTACGACGCCGCCGCATTGGCGGCTTTTTGCCGAGCCGGCGGGGTCCAGCGATAGGCAACGCCGAGCCTGTTCCAGACATTGATCGAGGCGATCGCGGAACTGAGATAGGCCAGTTCCTTCTCGGAAAACTCCGCGCTCGCTTCCGCATAGACCTCGTCGCTGATGCCCTCGGTCAGCCGTGTCAGCGCTTCGGTCCACGCCAATGCCGCGCGCTCCCGCGAAGAAAACAGCGGTGCCTCGCGCCAGACCACCACGAGGTTGAGTTTGTCGACGGCAATGCCGAGGCTCTCGGCTTGCAAGATGTGAAACTGCACGCAGAAAGCGCAGCCATTAATTTGCGACGCGCGCAGCTTGACCAGTTCGAGCAGTTGTTTGTCGATGCCGGCCTTGGCGGCGACTTGGCCCAGCGCTGCGACGATTTCATAAGCGTCGGGCGCAAGCATTTTGAAATCCCGGTACTCGCTGCGGGCATGCGACATTTTTATCACCCATGTTATAAGTGTTCTGATTTGTTATAAGAGCACTGATATGACGCGCAAGATCGGAACATCGGCAAAATCGCGCGGGCTTCGAAAATCGCCAAAAAGGCGAAAAACGAGCCTGCCGAAAAAATCTGCCCGAGGCCGGAAAAAAGCCATCCAAAAAAATCCAGACCTCGCCGGGGTCCGCCCGCCCCCGCCGGGCCAAGGCAAACGCGGCGAAAAAGGCTACCTCGCCTATCTGCTGCGGCAAGCCCAGGCCGCGACGCGGCTGACCTTGGAACGCGCGCTGGCCGATCTCGGCGTCACGCCGCCGCAATTTGCCGTCCTCACCATGCTCAGGGCTTATCCAGGCCTGTCCGGCGCCGATCTGGCGCGGGTGGCGCTGCTGACGCCGCAGACCGTCGGCGTCATCATCGGCAATCTGGAGCGCGACCGCGCCATCCGGAAGACGCCGCACCCGGTGCACGGCCGGGTGCTGCAGTGGAGACTGACCCGCCGCGGCGCAACACTGCTCGGCAAATGCGGGCGCCACGTCAACGCCCTGGAGCGGCGGCTGATGGCCGGGTTGACGGCGAAGACGCAAGTTACGGTCCGGCGTTGGCTGTCCAAAATTGCCGCAGACCTGCAGCAGGATGGCTAGTTCCCGCGGCGCAGATGACCATGCCGCGAACCACCTCACACCGCTAGACTGCCCCGATGAAACAACCTGATTCTCCGAAAATGCCGACACGCCGCGCACTGTTGCGCTCCGGCCTTGCCGCCGGCGCCCTGTTCGCACATCCGGTCGCGGCGCTGGCCGTTGCACCGCCTGGCTTCGATCAGTGGCGCGACGGCTTTCGCGCGCGAGCGCTGGCGAAAGGCATCTCGGACGCGACCTATACCCGCGTGATGGGGCGCGTCGAGCCGGACATGACCGTGTTCAAGCAGATGCAGCACCAGCCGGAGTTCAACGAGCAGATCTGGCAATACATCAACCGCCGCGTTTCGGACTGGCGCATCATCGCCGGCAAGGAAGCGTTGCGGAAGAACGAGGCGCTGTTCGCGCGGATCGAGCACGATTTCGGTGTCGAACGCGGCACCTTGCTGGCGCTGTGGGGCGTCGAATCCGCCTTCGGCGATCCGCTGGTGCAGCAGAACCATATGCGGCCGGTATTCCCGTCGCTGGCGGCGCTCGCCTGGAACGAGCCGCGCCGCCGCACCTATTGGGAAGCCGAACTGATCAACGCGCTGAAGATCGTCGACCGCGGCTGGAGCACGCCCGAGGAGATGCGGGGATCCTGGGCCGGCGCGATGGGGCATACCCAGTGGATGCCGGAAGTCTGGCTCAACGTCGGCATGGACTACGATGGGGACGGCCGAGTGTCGCCGTTCGGCAAGCCGGACGATGCGCTTGGCTCCAGCGCGCGTTTTCTGGTCAATCGCGGCAAGTATCGTCGCGGCGAGCATTGGGGTTACGAGGTGCGCGCGCCCGGCGCATCGTCGAGCGGCAGCCGCACCTACGCGGCGTGGACGAGCGCCGGCGTCTCCCGCGCCGACGGCCAGCCGTTCCCGCAGCCGAATGCGTCCGCGCAAATGTGGGTGCCGGTGCAAGGCGGGCCGGCCTTCCTGCTGGGACCAAACTTCTACGCGGTGCGCAGCTACAATCCCTCGATGAATTATGCGCTGGCGATCTGCCATCTCGGCGACCGCATCCTGGGCGCGCCGCCCTTCCTTCAGCCGTTCCCCGGCTCCGAGCGCGCGCTGACGCTCGCCGAGGTGCAGGAAATGCAGGTCCGCCTCACCAAAGCCGGATTCGACACCGGCGGCACCGACGGCCGCGTCGGCAACGACACCATGCAGGCGATCAGAGACTATCAGAGCAAAATGGGGCTGTTGCCGGCGGACGGTTACGGCGGATTGAAAGTGCTGGCGCGGTTAAGGCAGGGATCGTAAACGCCAACTTCGTCATTCCGGGATGCGCCAACCGAACTCGGGTCGACCCGAGTTCGGTTGTATCGATTGTCCAAGTCGGCAACAGCCGACTTGGATAGCGCAGACCCGGAATCCAGAGATGATCAGATCGGGATTCCGGCTTCGAGGCTTCGCCTCGCCCCGGAATGACGCGGAAAATTACCTGATCACTGCCGGCCCTTGATCCGGCACGGCGACATCGAGCACCCGCAACTGCACCCGCTCAGTACCCTGCCAGCGATCGACCGCGAGCGATCCCGCTACATGCAGCGGCTGCCCGCGATGCTGGGCCAGCGCATTGCCGAGCTTCTGGCCGATCGAACGAAACGCGATGCCGTTGACGATCGAGCCGTCACCGGATTTGAACCGCACGCGCAGGTGCGCCTGCCCCACTTCATCGGCATACACCAGTTGATGCGAGGGCAGCGCCACCACCGGCTCTGGATTGCCACTGCCGAACGGTCCTGCGCGATTGAGTGTTGCAACCAGTTCGGGCGTCACCGCCCGTGCGCTGACCGCGCCGTCGATGAACAGCTCATTTTCGTGCCGCGAATTGGCGACGTCGTCGGCCAGCGCGCTTTCCATATAGGCGCGGAACTCCGCCAGCCTCTCCTTGCGCAGCGTCACGCCGGCGGCCATGGCGTGACCGCCACCCTTCATCAGCAATCTTTCTTTCACCGCCTGCCGCACCGCCTTGCCGAGATCGACGCCGGAGATCGAGCGCCCCGAACCGGTGCCGATGCCGCCTGGCTCCAGCGCAATGGCAAAGGCCGGCCGCGCGAATTTCTCCTTCAGCCGCGACGCGACGAGACCGACCACGCCGGGGTGCCAGCCCTCCGACGCAGTGACGATCACCGCGCCCTTGTCCTCAAGGCCGAGCGACGCCAGCGCCTCGGCTTCGGCTTGCGCCTCCGCCATCTGCTCGATGACGCGGCGCTCGGTGTTGAGCCGATCGAGTTCGGTGGCGATCCGCGCGGCTTCCGAAATATCGCCTTCCAGTAGCAGCCGCACCCCGAGATCGGCGCGCCCGATCCGGCCGCCGGCATTGATGCGCGGCCCCAGCATGAAGCCGAGATGCCAGGCCTCAGGCGGGCCGTTCAGCCGCGACACGTCCATCAGCGCGGTATGGCCGACATGATCGCGGCGGCGCATCGCGATCAGGCCCTTTGCGACAAAGGCGCGATTGAGCCCGATCAGCGGCGCGACATCGGCGACGGTGCCGAGCGCCACGTGGTGCAGCATGCTGAGCAAATCCGGCTCCGGCATCTCGCTGGTCCAGAACCCGCGGGCGCGCAGTTCCCGGTTGACCGCGACCAACGTGATCAGTACGAGACCGACCGCGGCGAGATGGCCGAGGCCTGAGAGATCGTCGGGCCGGTTCGGATTGACCAGAGCGTCCACGTCAGGCAATTCGTCGCCGGATTGATGATGATCGATGACGACGACCGCCATGCCGAGACGCCGTGCTTCCGCCAATGGCTCGAGGCTCGTGGTCCCGCAATCGACCGTCACCAGCAACGTGGCGCCCTTGCCCGCGAGCATACGCACCGCCTCGACATTGGGGCCGTACCCTTCGAAAATCCGGTCGGGGATATGAATTAAGGGGTCAAGCCCGCAATGGCGCAGATGCCACGCCAGCAGCGCCGCCGAGGTTGCGCCATCGACATCGTAGTCGCCGAAGATCGCAACTTTTTCACCGCGCGTGGCTGCGTCCGCGATGCGCTTCGCGGCAACCTCCATCTGCGTTACAGTATGCGGATCCGGCATCAGTTTGCGGATGGTCGGATCGAGAAAGTCCTCGACCGCGTCGATCTCGACATCGCGCCCGGCCAGCACCCGCGCCAGCATTTCCGGCAATTGATGGCGCTGCGTGATCGCCAGTGCCCGCGCCGCACCACGCGCATCGAGCCGGTCGCGCCACAGTTTTCCCGTGGCGGAATGCGACACGCCAAGAAACGCCGGCGGCGCTTCAACGGGTAATGCGGATGCGGGGAGCGTCATGATGCTTGCAGAAGCCGGAGACACATTATTTCATCAGTCATATCGTTATCTGAGGTCATAGTAACGTCATTCTATAAGGCTATTTGCGTTGTCGAGCGACTTGGCGGCATGCCTGTCAGGAATCCAGTGCTCATTTTGTGGTGTATCCTGTGATTTCCGGGTTTTCGCAAATTCGTACGGTGTCCGGTGCGCGCTGAAACGTCAGCGGCCCACGCTCTTGCCGCCGAGAGTGCGGTGAGTTCATCGGCTATATCTACGCCGATTCCCGGACTGGTCTGGGCGTTTCATATTCATTCAGACGGTAGCCCTGAAGCGTTGGCGGTCAACGAGCCGATCTCGTTTGCTCACGACGGATGGCTGTGGCTGCATTTCAACCTGGCCAACGCCCAAGCGCTGCAGTGGCTGGCATCCGCAAACCTTCAAGCGCCGGCCCAGGCGCGGGAACTCCTGCTGTCGAGGGACAATTACCAGCAGCTGCACACGACCGACGACAGCGTCTACGGCGTGATTTCCGACCTGATGCGCGACATCGCCGAGACGACCGAGGAAACCGGCTATTTGCGCTTCGTTATGACCGAGCGGATCCTCATAAGCGGCAGACATCATGCGCTGTGCGCGGTCGATGCCACGCGGCGCGCCCTTGAGGGCGGACGCCGCATCGAAAGCGTCGCAGCTTTGCTTGAGACCATTGTCGAAAATGTCGCGGATACGATGGATCGCATTTCCGATCGCATCGCTCAGTCGCTCGATGAGATCGAAGAACAGGTCCTGTCTGACGTTGCGACCGACCTTCGACAGAAGCTCGGCCGGTTGCGGCGCACCTGCGTCCGCCTTCATCGCCAACTGTCAGGCCTGCGCGTTGTCTTTCACCGGCTTGAGCAAAAGAACCCTGCGGATCTGAAGCCCGCGTTGCAGCTTCGCGCCGGCAAGCTCGCGCAGCGTCTCGATGGCCTCGATCACACCATCATTGAGATGCGAGAGCGTAGCCGCCTGCTGCAGGAAGAGCTTCATCTGAAAATCGAAGAACAGGGCAATGATAACATTCGGGTGCTCTCGGTTCTGACGGCGGTCTTGTTGCCTCCGACGCTTGTTACGGGCATTTTCGGCATGAACACCAAGGGCCTGCCGTTTACCGATCTCGACACGGCATTTTTGTGGGCATCGTTGCTATTGGTCCTGTCTTCGTTCGCTGCTTACCTCATCATGAAACGCATAGGCATCATCAGGTAGTTTTGCTTCGTCGTGGCAAGATTGCTGCTCACATCAAGGTTGGATCGGGCTGCGTCTCGATCTCAATGAACCAGCCTCCGATTGGTTGAAATGGGCGGGACCTGCCAGAGCCGCCGAGACCACCGCGAATGTTTTCGTTGCGCAGATTATCCGTCGTGACAGCGTATTTTGCAGGCGTCTTAGCCAACACGGATGCCCACGCCGGCGCCAAGGACGAAAGTGCGGCCGAATGGCTGGCCCCGAACTGGTTCAATCAATGGCACGACGGACTAGCCGCGAAGGGCCTGAATTTCGGCGCAACCTATATCGACGATAACCTCGCCAATGTTTCAGGCGGAACAGGGCGCGGTGCCATTCACCTCAGCCGTTTCGAATTCTCTGTCGATGCCGACCTTGAAAACTGATCGGCTGGACCGGCGCCAGGTTTTTCGCCAACACGTTCGAGATTTACGGCAGCGGATTGACGCGTAGCTACATCCACAATCTGGCGACCGTCAGTGAGTCTGAAGCGCTCCCCGACGCGCGTCTTTATACGGCGTATTTTGAACAAAGCTTTTATAACGATGCTCTGAATATCAGGGTGGGCCAGCAGGCGGCCGACGTCGAGTTCTTCGATAGCCAGACGGACGACCTGTTCATCAACGGGACGTTCGGCTGGCCGGCCATCGAAGCCAATAACCTGCCGGCCGGCGGTCCGGCGCCGCCGATCGCGGCACTTGGCATCCGCGTTAAGGCCGCGCTTTCAGAGCAGATCACCGTATTCGGCGCGGTTTTCAATGGTAATGCAGCGATGCTGGGAGAAGGCGATCCGCAGCTTGGCGACAACCACGGTTTAGCGTTTCGCGTGAACGACGCGCCATGGGTGATCGGGCAGGTCCGCTTCGACTACAATGTCGACATCGGTGGACGCCCACTCGCCGGCAACTTCACACCCGGAGGCTGGTATCATTTCGGAGAATTCGACGATCAGCGTTTCACCGCACAGGGCCTGTCGATCGCCGATCCGAGCGGAACCGGAATCGCGGCACAGCTTCGCGGCAACTTCGGAATATTCGCCACCGTCGAGCAGACGCTCTACCGGCCTGCATCGGTGACCGAGAAGGGCGTTTCGAACTCGCTGCCAGGAGTGACGGCTTTCGGCCGGATCGCCTACAGCCCACCGGATCGGAATTTGATTGACCTCTATCTCGATGGCGGCGTCGGCTTCGTCGGTCTCGTCCCCGGCCGCCCCAGCGACCGGATCGGTGTGGGGCTGGCCTACATGCGGATATCCGGTGCCGACCAAAGCCTCGATCGCGACACCCAGTTCTTTATTGGCCTGCCGAGCCCGGTTCGAAGCAGCGAGAAGGTATTGGAGCTGATATACGAGGCCCACATCAAGCCGGGCCTGCTCATGGCGCCATATTTTCAATATGTGTTTCGCCCATCCGGAGGGATCCCGAACCCGAATGACCCAAGCGGTCTCTCGCGAATAGGCGACGCCGCCGTGTTCGGGCTGACAACCACGCTCAGATATTAGGAGCGGCTCCGTGAATTGCGGCTAGCACCTCGTCCGATCGGACACCCCGTTGATGCCGAGCGAGCGTCGCACGACGGAAACCGCTGAAAAAAGCGGCTAACTGCAAAAACAAGATGCAACTTTAGCGGGTTTGAACGATCCTGGAATTCCAGAAATTAAACCTGCGTTAGGCCAAATCGGGGACAAGAGAAAAAGGGGTCCCGATGCGCGCTTTTTTGATTCCCGGTCTACCCGCAGGGGCAGGTCAAGAGCCGCAACGCTGAGGAAGTCAGCCAATGTCTACTGCGCTTGATCACAATCGAGCGAGATCGATCGCGAGAGAACCGGCCAATCCTGCGAATGCCGAGGATGAATCCGATATCACCGCACTGATCGCCCGGCTGACCGCCGAGGTCAACCAGATCGCCTGCGAGAAGACCAAATCGATCCAGCACATTACCAACCAGATGAAAATGCTGGCGCTGAACGCGCTGATCGAAAGTTCGCGCGCTGGCGCGCAAGGTGCCGGCTTTGCTGTGGTCGCGCAGGAAGTACGCAGCGTCGGCCAACAGGTCGAGGCCATCGCGCGTGAACTTGAAACCCAGCTGACGAAGCGAACCGGCAACCTCATGAGTTCGATGGAGCGAATGACCGAGCGGTCGCGCGGCGAGCGCATGGTCGACCTGTCGCTGAATGCCATCGAACTGATCGACCGCAACCTCTATGAGCGAACCTGCGACGTGCGCTGGTGGGCGACCGATTCCGCCGTCGTCGACTGCGCCACGGCGCCGGACGCAGCAACCGTTTCCCACGTGTCGGAGCGGCTGGCGGTGATCCTCGGCGCCTATACCGTGTATCTCGATCTTTGGCTCTGCGATCTCGACGGCAATGTCCTGGCCGGTGGTCGGTCGGACCGCTTCGATGTGATCGGCCAGAACATCGCCGCGACGAAGTGGTTTCGCGAGGCGAGCGGCCTGCGCTCAGGCGACGACTATGTCGCCGGCGATGTCGAGTGCCAGCCGTTGCTCGGCAATGCTCAGGTCGCGACCTATTGCGCCAGCGTCCGCGCCGAAGGCAAGGCCAATGGCAAACCGATCGGCGTGCTGGCTATACATTTCGACTGGGAATCCCAGGCGCGCGCCATCGTTCAGGGCGTGCGCGTCGGCGCCGCCGACAAGGCACGGGTGCTGCTGGTCGATTCGAATTTTCGGGTGATCGCGGCGTCCGACGGCCATGGCCTGCTCACAGAACGCGTGCCGCTTTCGCTGGAGGGACGGCGTAGCGGCTTCTATCACGACCGGTCCGGCGCGCTGGTCGCGTTCCACGCCACGCCCGGCTACGAGACCTATAAGGGCCTTGGCTGGTTCGGCGTGATCCTCGGCGCAGCGTAGGCCGCCCGGCAGGATGCCTAACAGCCCATCCGATCGGCCACCCCGCCAAAATCCTTGGCGATGACATCCCAATCGCCCTTCGCCTCGAAATCGTATTTCTGCAGCGGACCGTATTCAGTCGGACGCGCGACGAAGGCGGTCTTCAATCCCAGTTTCTGCGCGGCCTTCAAATCGTGGTTGTGCGCAGCCACCATCATGACCTGTTCCGGCGGCAGGCAAAGCAGTTTTGCCGCGCCAAGATAGGTTTCCGGATCTGGCTTGTAGTGTTCGAAAAGTTCAGCCGACATCACGAGATCCCAGGGCAGACCGGCGTGCTTTGCCATGTTGGTCAGCAGCGCGACGTTGCCGTTCGAGAGCGGGCTGATGATGTACTTCTGCTTCAGGCGCGTCAGACCGGCAACGCTGTCCGGCCACGCATGCAACCGATGCCAGCCCGTAGTGAGGTAATGCAGATCGTCATCGTTCAATCCGGTGATCGAGAGTTGCGCGACCAGTTTTTCCAGGGACTGCCGGTGAAGCTGGTCCAGGATCACGTAGCCGCTTTCCGGATGCTTTCTCACCTCGTCCATCGACGCGGCATACACGGCGCGCCAGCCGTCGACCAGCGCGGTCCAGTCCGCCTTGATGCCTCGCTTATCGGCCCATTTCGTGAAATCCGCGATCAGGCTTGTGCGCCAGTCGACGACGGTGCCGAACACATCGAACACCAATGCCTTCACCGCGGAGATATCAGACATGCCCACTCCCTGCTTTTGTTGTTGTCATTCCGGGGCGATGCAACGTGTCGAACCCGGAATCTCAAGATTCCCCGATGCGCAAGTGCGCATCTGAGGCCTGGCGTTAGCGCGCCATCCCGGAATGACGCGCACTGGAAGTCATGCCAGCCTCAATCGAGGTGGAATTTCTCGAGCTGCCGGTGTTCGGCCTTGATGTAGCGCACGGTGCCGGTGACCGAGCGCATCACCACGGTCTCGGTCTCGATAACATCGTTGCGGAACTTGACACCCGAGAGCAGCGAACCGGTGGTAACGCCGGTTGCCGCGAACAGGCAATCGCCCCTCGCCATGTCCTCGATGCCGTAAATCATGCGCGGGTCGGTAACGCCCATCTTGTGGGCGCGCGCCCGTTTCTCGTCGGTATCGAGGATCAGCCGGCATTGCATCTGACCGCCGATGCAGCGCAACGCCGCCGCCGCCAGCACGCCTTCGGGCGCACCGCCGGTACCGATATACATATCGACGCCGGTATTGTCCGGATCGGCGCAATGGATGACGCCCGCCACATCGCCATCGGTAATCAGGCGTACGGCCGCGCCCGTGCTGCGAACACCGGTAATAATTTCGGCGTGGCGGGGGCGATCGAGCACCAGCACCGTGATCGCGGATGGATCGACACCCTTCGCCTTGGCCAGTCGCCGAACATTGTCGGCGGGCGACGCGTCGAGCTCGACAACGCCTTTGGCGTAGCCGGGGCCGATGGCGATCTTCTGCATATAAACGTCGGGCGCATGGAGCAGCGTGCCGCCGTCGGCCATCGCCATGGTCGCGATCGCGCCGGGCATGTTCTTGGCGCATAGCGTGGTACCCTCAAGCGGATCGACCGCGATATCGACTTGCGGGCCGGCATTCATCCCGACCTTCTCGCCGATGAACAGCATCGGTGCCTCGTCGCGCTCGCCTTCGCCGATCACCACAGTGCCTTCGATGGGCAGCTTGTTGAGTTCGCGGCGCATCGCGTCGACCGCGGCCTGGTCGGCTGCTTTCTCGTTGCCGTGGCCGCGCAGCCGCGCAGCCGAAACCGCCGCGCGTTCCGTCACCCGCACGATCTCCAGCGTGAGAATGCGCTCCAGCAACAATTGCGGCGGCACGGAAATATGGGTCGACATCAGCGTACTCCTTAAAACTTCACCGCGGGTTTCGACCCGCAATCAACCTACTTGCGCATCGTTCGTTCGGACCGCGCGCTAGTTTTTTTCGATCCGTATCACCTGCGGACGGCCAGTGATTACCTTGTCGCGCTGCACCGCCTGCAGCGCCCGATATACCGCATCCTCGCTGGTTGCATAAGTAATCAGAATGACCGGCACCGGCGAAGCTTTCCCCGCCCCGGCCGCAGCGTCAATGCCGTTTGGATGGCGCTGCACGATCGATTCAATGGAAATTTTTTGTTCCGCCAGTCGGGTGGCGATCGTCGCGGCAGTGCCGGCCAGATCGCGCGCCATCAGGCGGATATAGTAACCGCCCTCATGACGCTCCATCGGCGCCTTGCTGGTCGCGCGCAACCGCTCCACAGGCCGTCCGAACGGCTTGGCGCGGATGCCGCGTGCGACGTCGGCGATGTCGGCGACGACAGCCGATGCCGTCGCCGCTCCGCCGGCGCCTGGACCGACCAGCGTGATCGGAGGGATGCCGTCGCCATCGATGGTCACGGCATTGGTGACGCCCATCACCTGCGCGATCGAGGATGATTTCGGCACCATGGTCGGATGCACGCGCTGTTCGATGCCTTTCGCGGTCCGCACCGCCACCCCGAGCAGCTTGACGCGAAAGCCGAGCTCTTCCGCCGCGCGCAAATCTTCCGGTGCGATGGAGGAAATACCTTCCACATAAACCGCGCTCTGCGCAACCTTGGTGCCGAAGGCGAGGCTGGCAAGAATGGCTAGCTTTTGCGCGGTATCATGACCGTCGACGTCGAACGAGGGGTTGGCCTCGGCATAACCCAGGCGCTGCGCATCCTTCAGGCATTCGGCGAACGACAATCCCTCCTGTTCCATCCGGGTCAGGATGTAATTGCAGGTTCCGTTGAGGATGCCGTAGACGCGATTGACGTCGGTGCCCGCAAGGCCCTCACGCAGGGTCTTGATGATGGGGATGGCCGCGCCGACAGCCGCCTCGAAATTCAGCGCGCCACCATGCTTCTCGGCCGACTTCGCCAGTCGTAGCCCATGTTTGGCGATCAACGCCTTGTTGGCGGTAACCACCGATTTGCCGGATTTCAGCGCCGCCTCGATCGCCGATAGCGCGGGCTCGCCGGACCCGCCCATCAATTCGACGAAGCAGTCGATGCCGGGATCGTTGGCCAGATCGAGCGCATTTTTAGCCCAGGCGATGCCGCGCAGGTCGACACCGCGCTTTTTCACCTTGGAACGCGCGGTGACGGCGACCACGCGCACGCCGCGTCCGCTGCGCACCGACAAAGTCCGGCCTTGCTGCTCGATGAGGCGGACGACTTCGGCGCCAACAGTGCCGAGCCCCGCAATACCCACTTTCAGGGGTGCGACCATGACGAGAAAAACCTGCCGGAAAGACGATGAATAGGCATGATCTAGTCCGAAGACCGGATTCCGCTTTTCGGGATCATGCCTACCGCCGGTTGGCGAGAGGAACCACGTTGTGCAACGTTTCGATGCCGCTTTCAAGGAAGCGGCGGACGCCGCGCGCGGCCTGGCGGATGCGCTGCTCGTTTTCCACCATGGCAATGCGAACATACCCCTCGCCGTGCTCGCCGAAGGCAACCCCCGGCGAGACCACGACGCCGGATTTCTCGACCATCAGGGTTGCGAATTGCATGCTGCCGACGCCGCGGAAGGCCGCAGGCAGCGGCGCCCATGCGAACATCGAGGCATTGGGCGGCGGAATCTCCCACCCCGCCCGGCCGAATGACTCCACCAGCGCGTCCCTGCGTTTGCGGTAGGTGTCGCGCATCTCGCGAATGCAATCGTCCGGGCCATTCAGCGCCGCGGTCGCAGCGACCTGGATCGGCGTGAACGCGCCGTAATCGAGATAGGATTTCACCCGCGCCAGTGCCGCGATGATGCGGTCATTGCCGACCGCAAATCCCATGCGCCAGCCGGCCATCGAAAACGTCTTCGACATCGAGGTAAATTCCACGGTCACATCGATCGCGCCGGGAACCTGCAGCACCGAGGGCGGCGGATTATTGTCGTCGAAATAGACTTCCGCGTAGGCCAGATCCGACAGGATGAAGATTTCGTGCTTCTTCGCGAACGCCACCAGATCCCTGTAGAAATCGAGGCTCGCGACATAGGCGGTCGGGTTGGAGGGATAACAGACCACGATGGCGAGCGGCTTGGGGATCGAATGGATGATCGCACGCTCGACCGCCTCGAAGAATTGCGGCGTCGGCTCCGATGGCACCGAGCGGATGACGCCGCCGGCCATGAGAAATCCAAAGGCGTGGATCGGATAGCTCGGATTGGGACACAGCACCACGTCGCCGGGCGCGGTGATCGCCTGCGCCACGTTGGCAAAGCCCTCCTTCGAGCCCAGCGTCGCGACGATCTGGGTGTCGGGATTGAGTTTCACACCAAAACGCCGGGCGTAATAACCCGCCTGTGCCTTGCGCAGGCCGGTAATTCCGCGCGACGCGGAGTAGCGGTCGGTCCGCGGCTTGCCCAGCGTTTCCTTCAATTTTTCGATGACATGGGGCGGCGTCGGCATATCCGGATTGCCCATGCCGAGATCGATGATGTCGGCTCCGGCATTGCGCGCGGCCGCCTTGGCCCGGTTGACCTGTTCGAACACATAAGGCGGCAGACGGCGTATGCGGTAGAAATCTTCCATGGGACCTTGCTCCGACAACCGGTAAGGAGAATCGCCGACAGTTTTGCACCGAACCGAAATTCGGTTTCATCCGGAAATCGCGCTCAATCAAGATTTAGAGCGAATTCAGGCGCTAAATGTCAGTTGTCGTCCTGATTTGCGGTTGAATTGGGGTTCTTTTACCACGGACGCCCGGCTGCGCCAGTGTCCCGAATCCACTGGCGTGACAATGTCAGGTCACTTCGCGGTCTGGTCCTTGGCGGCCGCTGTGGACGCCTGGCGGTCCCGCGCGGCGAGGAGTTCGGCCTTGATCTTGGCCTGCTCCGCCGGCGCTATCGCAGCCTCGTCACGATTCGGAGGTAGATCTTCAACAGGGAGGTAGCCGTCGGCTTGCTTTGGACGCGCGGGCGCATCGGCCGGCGTCCCGACAAACGGCAAATCGGCGATCGACGTCGAGCATCCGCCGAGCGCGAGCGCCGACAGCAGCAGCGCTCCCCCAACGAGAGCCCTCGTTTTTCGGTCCACCGACACGCGTCCCCGCAGTCTACTCGCCAACATGAATTTCGCTGCCACCTGACACTTATTTCAGCAGCCGTGCCTACAAACACTCAAACCATTGCTGCCCAAAACGATTAAACCCTCAACAACAAATCCGACCGTTGGGGCTTCAATATGACAGAACCAAGATGCTTTGTCGCAGTGCAGCACGTTTGATGTCAGGGTTAACTCGACTTGGCCGACGTCGATTCAGCGCGGTGACGAACCCAAAATGAACCTATAGTGTTGCGGTATGAGCGACGTTACCACTGAAACCCAGCCTGCGAAAAAATTCGACCCCGAAGCCTTCGCGATGAACCTCGCGCGGGCCATGGAGAGCAGTGGCCAGGCGCTGGCAGCCTATCTCAAGCCCCGTGAGAACGCGGAACCGAGGGACAAGCCGCCGAACGAACTCGGCGAGGTGATCAAGACCTTCAGCACGGTCGCGGAATACTGGCTGTCGGACAAAACGCGGTCGGCCGAACTGCAGATGAAGATGGCAAAAGCCTATCTCGATCTGTGGGCCTCCGCGATGCGACGCCTTGCCGGCGAACAGGCGCCGCCGGCGATCGAGCCCTCGCCGCGTGACAAGCGATTCAGCGATCCCGAGTGGAAATCCAACCAGTTTTTCGATTTTGTGATGCAAGTCTATCTGCTCACAACACAGTGGGCGCAGGATCTGGTGCGCAACGCCGAAGGCCTCGATCCGCATACCCGCCAGAAGGCTGAATTCTACGTTCAGCAGATCACCAACGCGCTGGCGCCGTCGAATTTC
Organism: Bradyrhizobium sp.; assembly: GCA_028290305.1. The sequence continues at coordinate 8,771 of JAQGKC010000428.1, read as the reverse complement.
GTTCTCACCAATCCGGAAGTGTTGCGAGAGACCCTGGCAACCAGTGGCGACAACCTCGTTCGCGGCATGAAAATGCTGGCGGAGGACATCGAGGCCGGCCACGGCACGTTGCGCATCCGTCAGTCCGACCCTTCCAATCTCGCGGTCGGCGTCAACTTGGCGACCACGCCGGGCAAGGTGATCTTCCAGAATGAGCTGATGCAACTGATCCAGTACACCCCGTCGACGGAAAACGTGCTGCGCACGCCGCTGCTGATCGTGCCGCCGTGGATCAACAAATTCTACATCCTCGACCTGAAGCCGGAAAAATCCTTCATTAAATGGTGTGTCGATCAGGGAGTCACGGTGTTCGTGATTTCGTGGGTCAACCCGGACAAGCGCTTGGGAGCGAAAACCTTCGACGATTACATGAAGGAAGGTCCGCTGGCGGCGATGGACGCCATCGAGCAAGCCACCGGCGAGTTGAAAGTCCACACCATGGGCTATTGCGTCGGCGGCACCCTGCTCGCCTCGACCTTGGCGTGGCTTGCGGAAAAGCGGCGCGTGCGCGTGACGTCGGCGACATTCCTGGCCGCTCAGGTCGATTTCAGCCACGCCGGCGACCTTCTGGTGTTCGTCGACGAAGACCAGATCTCGGCGCTCGAGCGCGACATGCAGGCCGCCGGCGTACTCGAGGGCAGCAAGATGGCGATGGCCTTCAACATGCTGCGCTCGAACGATCTGATCTGGTCCTACGTCGTCAGCAATTACCTGAAGGGACAACCGCCCTCGTCATTCGATCTGCTGCACTGGAATTCGGATGCGACGCGGATGCCGGCGGCGAACCATTCGTATTATCTGCGCAACTGCTATCTGGAGAACCGCCTGTCCACCTGCAGCATGGTGCTTGACAACACGCTGCTCGATCTGTCGAAGATAAAGGTGCCGATCTACAATCTGGCGACGCGCGAGGACCATATCGCGCCGGCGGAGTCGGTGCTTTATGGCTCGCAATTTTTCGGCGGTCCAGTGAAATACGTGCTGTCCGGCTCGGGGCACATCGCCGGCGTGGTCAATCCGCCATCGTCGGGCAAATATCAGTTCTGGACCAGCGACAACATCAAGGACGTTACGCTCGCGAACTGGCTCAAGGGCGCGCAGGAGCATAAGGGGTCATGGTGGCCCGATTGGCGTGAATGGCTTGCAGGTATCGATACCGAGGAAGTGCCCGCGCGCACGGCCGGCACCGACGCGCTGCCTCCGATCGAAGACGCGCCCGGCAGCTACGTCCGGGTCCGCGCGTAGCGCAACGATCTGTGTTTGAATATAACAGGCCGTCCCGCCGGGACGGGATTCGAAATTGATTGAGGGGGAGTGCCTATGACGCGCGAATTGTTCTGGCTATCGCTGACGGTCATTCTGACGGGATTGCTGTGGGTGCCGTACGTGCTTAATCGCTGTCAGGTGCGCGGCCTCAGTGGCGCAATGGCCAATCCCGCGCGTGGCGACAAACCGCTTGCCGAATGGGCCACTCGCCTGATGTTCGCGCATGACAACGCAGTCGAGAACCTCGTCGTCTTCGCGCCGCTGGTGCTGATCCTCAACGCGATCGATTATTCCAGCAAATGGACCGTTCTGGCTTGCGCGGTGTATTTCTGGTCCCGCGTCGCGCATCTGATCGTCTATACGCTGGGCCTGCCGGTGTTCCGCACGCTGGCCTTCACCGTCGGCTTCCTCGCCCAGGCCGTGCTGGCGCTGGCGATCTTCAGGATTCTCTAAATCAAGCCGCATAGCGCTGCGCCGTCGCTTCGGTAGAATTGCAGGGTTCCTCGTCCAGGACGCCTCGCTTGCGGAAACAGTAGACCTGATTCCGCGAGAGTCTGATCCAGCTTCGCTAAATCAGATTCGTCGCTCATCCTTTTGTTGGGGCATGATCTTTTCCGAAAACCGGCTTCCACTTTTCGGGATCATGCCCTAGATCTCGGCAAGGCCCAACATCAGCCGCATGTTTTGCACCGCCGCGCCCGAGGCGCCTTTGCCAAGATTGTCGAGGCGCGCGACGAGAACCGCCTGACGGTGTTTGTCGCTGGCAAAGACGTACAGCTCGAGCCTGTTGGTCTCGTTGAGCGCCTCGGGCTCGAGCTTCCCGCTCTTGGAAACCGCATTTTCGAGTGGCATCACCGAGACGTAGGTGCTCCCGGCGTAGCGCTTCGACAGCACGGCGTGAAGGTCAGCCCCGCAGGGGTTGCCTGGAAGCGTGTCGAGTTGCAAAGGCACGGAGACCAGCATGCCCTGTCGGTAGTTCCCGACCGAGGGCACGAAGATGGGTCGGCGCGTGAGCCTTGAGTAAAGCTGCATCTCCGGCAGGTGTTTGTGTTCGAAGCCGAGGCCATAGAGTTCGAAGGCCGGCGCGGAGCCGTCTTCGAAGCTTGCAATCATCGACTTCCCGCCGCCCGAATAGCCGCTGACGGCGTTGACGGTGACGGGATAGTCCGCAGGCAAAATAGCGGCATCGACAAGTGGCCGGAGCAACGCTATCGCGCCAGTTGGATAGCAGCCCGGATTGGAGACTTTCCGTGCTGCCCGAATCTTGTCTGCCTGATCCGGCGCGAGCTCCGGAAAGCCGTAGGTCCAGTCGCTGGCGACGCGAAAAGCCGTCGACGCGTCAAGAATCTTGGGAGCCGCAGCGCCCATGCTATCAATCAGCGCAACGGTCTCCTTCGCAGCATCGTCGGGCAGGCAGAGGATGACGAGATCCACCTCCCCCATCAGCGCTCGCTTGGCGCCTGCGTCCTTGCGCTTCTCCTCGGCAATGCTTTTCACTACGACGTCGTTCTGCTGGTGAAGGCGCTCTTGAATGCCGAGGCCCGTCGTTCCAACTGCGCCATCGACAAAGACGGTGGGCTTCGTGATGTCGCCGACAGACCGTGGCTGATGGGTGTCGGTTATTGTCATGGCACGTTCCTTTCGAGCAGGCTCGTTTCGTTTGCAAAGGCCCGCGGCCGCGCTTCTCTCATCAGCTGCGCAATCTGTTGCGCGCCCGCGTCGGCTTGCGAGGAAAGCGCCCCCGCGACCGCCGCATAATCGGTCTCGGATTTGTGCTGATTCAGCTTGAAACTACCTTCAACCTCTTCAACCGTCATCACCAGTCCCACGATCGCCTTTTTCAGCGCGTCCAGACGCCCGGCCGCCATCTTCGACGAGGTCCAGGGCGGCTTTGGCACAAGCCAGTTTTCAAATTTGGCGCTGAGCGTATCGATTTGCACAGCAAGTTCGTCGTCGGACAATTTTCGCACCGTCCCCGTCAGATGCACCGCCTGATAAAGCCAGGTCGGTACCTGATCCGGCGAGACGTACCAGTCCGGCGACACATAGGCATCCGCGCCGTTGATGGCCAGCAACCAGAACGAGGTCCCGTCCGCCAGCTTTACCAGCGGATTGTGACGGGCAACATGAAACGCCGCGCGCGGCGTGCCGTCGTCGGCATAGTCCAGATAGAACGGCAGCGAGGAGCCGATGGGCCGCGAGCCGTCCCACGCGCAGGCCATACCGAATCCGCGCGTTTGTGCAAACGCCAGGCTTGCGGCGCGATCGGGCTTGAACGGAGGTGGCGTATACATTTCGAACTCCTGCTTGACGTAGGAGCCGCCGGATCAGACCGCGTTTCTTGACAGGGAAGAGCCGCGGAGAGGATCCGGCGGCAGAGGCGACAATCTTAAACGCAGACGACCGCCCATACCGCAGGGGTGCGGCGGCGGCGGGCAATCAGAATGGTCGCGGCGTTGGTCATAGGCGCGGCTATAAGGCCGCGCCCCCCTTGGCGTCAAGAAAAACTGCTTAGATCGTCGGATTCCACGGCGCCGGGACCACCCGGTAACCATTGCCGTCCTTTTCGACATGGCCTAACCCGGGGAACGGATAGTGGAAGCCCTGCACTTCCAGCTTTTCGGCAACCACCATGTCGTAGATCCGCCGGCGGGTCTTTTCCGCCACATCTCCGTCTTGGTCGAAGAACGCGTGCCAACCCGGATTGGTCGCGAACGGGTTGGGATTGTTGGTCACATCCGACTGGATGAAGACCTTGCCCGAACCCGACGACAGTACATAGGAGGTGTGGCCCGGCGTATGACCGACAGTCTCGACCGCCAGCAGCCCCGGCACGACCTCATTGCCCCATTCATAGGGCGTAACTTTCTTCTTAAGACCCGCCTCGAAGATGTTGCGATTGTTCTTGAACAGCCCCTGCATGCGCCCCGCGGGCGCGCGGCTCATCTCGCCGTCATCCATCCAGAATTTCCACTCGGTCGCAGGCACCAATATTTCGGCATTCGGAAACGCCGGCGTTCCGTCGGGCGTCAGCAGGCCATTCACGTGATCGGTGTGGAAATGCGAGATCACCACCATATCGACCGCCTTCGGATCGAAGCCGGCCGCGATCATGTTTTCGGCAAACAGTCCGTTCGCGCCCTTGCTGCTGGCTTTCGCCAGCGCGCCGTTGCCGGTGTCGATCACGACCAGCTTGCCGCCGGTATTGATCACCAGCGGCGCAAAGTAGATCGTGAACGTGTCGGGCGGCAGGAACGCCTTCTCGAGCGCGGCATTGACCTCTTCCTTCTTGGCATTGGTGATGAAGGAATCCTCGAGCTTGAAGACATTCTTGCCATCGGACACCACCGTGACCTGAATGTCGCCGACCTTGTAGCGATAAAAGCTCGGCGCCTGCTTGTCGGCCACCGGCACGGCGGCATTCGCCGAAATTGATGGCAATAGCGGCGCCGTGGCGATCCCAGCCGCTCCAACCCATACGTGACGTCGTGTCAGTTCCATGTGATGTCCCTCCAATTAAGCTTTCGTGGGCGTGCGGGCTTATCGCGCTTGATGCCGATTTTGTGCGGCTACTGTTACCAGCGATTTTACCCCGGTGCGATAACAAGGATGCGATGCAATGCATGGCATTTAACGGGGAAACACCCCTGTTCAGGACTTATTCCGAGTTGGCGGAACTGCAGATTCAGACCGCGCGCCACAACCATTCGGCGATTTGCGCGATCACGTCGCCGAACAGCAAAAGCGCCGCCGACCAGACCAGTGCGGAAACGAAATTGGCGATTTGAAAGCTCCAATACGGCATCTCGAATATGCCGGCAGCGAGCGGTACCGAGGCCCGCAGCGGTCCGAAAAATCGTCCAATGAAAATGCTCGGTACGCCCCAGCTTTTCACAAAGGCTTCGCCGCGCGGCAGGATCTCCGGATAACGCGACAAAGGCCACATCTGCGCGACCTGCTCCTTGTATTTGAAGCCGAACCAGTAGGAGACCCAATCGCCGAGCGCAGCACCGATCCCGCCGGCAATCCAGACCGGCCAGAAGCTGATGCCGCTGGCGCCGATCAGCGCGCCGATCGCAACCAGCGCCCCCCAGGCCGGGATCAGCAGCGAAATAAAGGCAAGCGATTCACCGAACGCCAGCAGGAGAACGATCGGTGCAGCCCAGGCCGAATGGTCGCGCACGAAATCGGCCAGCGCGTGCGCAAAATCTTCCATTATCGGTCGCCCTTCCGAAAGCCCCGTTGAACCTTTGAACCTTTCTACGGGTCCGATGCCTAAAAACAGGTAAGCCAGCACCTTGCATGACATCAAGTCACAAAGGCCGGCACAGTACGTGAGCTTCGGTTTTCCAACCGCTTTCAACTCCCAACAGATGAATCAAGGAAAGTTTGATGATCGGATCGCTGATGATGTGCGTAAGCGTTGTGATCTTGCTGGTCGGCATGCTCGCGGGCATCGCAATGGGCATTGCGCAAAACTTCGCACTCGCGCCAGCGCATGCACATCTCAACCTGGTTGGCGGCGTGCTGTTGTTCCTGTTCGGCCTGTATTACCGGTTGATTCCGACCGCTGGAGCCACGGCCCTGGCCAAAGTGCAGGGCTGGCTCCATATGATAGGCGCGATCCTGTTTCCGGCCGGCGTTGCTATCGTGCTATTGAAAGGGCCGTCCTTTGAAGCCGCGCCGATCGCGGGGTCGCTGATTGTCGTCGCGGCGATGGCGCTGTTTGCGGTGATCGTGTTCCGGACCTCCCAAGCCTGAGACGGAAGCTCCCTTCCGGCTGCCGGCAACCGCGTTCGGCCACCGCGTCACTTTTTAAGCCTTATCCATGGCATAGTCAGGGGAACCGATTCGCTGCGCCAACGGCGCACGCAACACATGAAAAAATATGTCCAAACCATTGAAATCAAATGCTAAAACAAAATCAGCCAGCGACCTTTTCGGCGCCGCGGAGCCGAAAGGCCGCGCTCCGCTCAAGGTCGCGTCGCGTACCTCCGCCGCGGAAGCCGGCTACACCGCAGCCGACATCGAGGTGCTCGAAGGCCTCGAACCGGTGCGCCGCCGGCCCGGCATGTATATCGGCGGCACCGACGAGAAGGCGCTGCATCATCTGTTCGCCGAAGTCATCGATAATGCCATGGACGAGGCGTTGGCGGGACACGCGTCCTTCATCGAAGTCGAATTGAGCGCCGACGGATTCCTGACCGTTACCGACAACGGCCGCGGCATCCCGGTCGATCCGCATCCGAAATTTCCGAAAAAATCCGCGCTTGAAGTCATCATGTGCACGCTGCATTCCGGCGGCAAGTTCGACTCCAAGGTTTATGAGACTTCCGGTGGCCTGCACGGGGTCGGCGTGTCCGTGGTGAACGCCCTCTCCTCGCGGCTCGAGGTCGAAGTGGCGCGCAGCCAGAAGCTCTATCGAATGAGCTTCGAGCGCGGCCATCCCAAGGGCAAGCTCGAAGAGCTCGGCAAAGTCAACAACCGCCGCGGTACGCAGATTCGATTCAAACCCGACACTGAGATTTTCGGCGCCAAGGCCACCTTCAAGCCGCAGCGCCTGTTCAAGATGGCCCGTTCCAAGGCCTATTTGTTTGGTGGCGTCGAGATCCGCTGGCGCTGCGATCCGGAACTGCTGAAGGGCGTTGACGACGTGCCCGCCGAGGACACGTTTCACTTCGTCGGAGGACTGAAGGACTATCTCGGCGCCGCGGTTCATGCCGACACCCTGGTGCATCCGGATATCTTCTCCGGCAAGTCCGGCCGCAACGGCGCCCACGGCGCCTGCGAATGGGCTGTCGCCTGGACCGCCGATGCCGATGGCTTCCTCTCGTCCTATTGCAACACCGTGCCCACGCCGGACGGCGGCACCCATGAATCGGGCATGCGCAGTGCACTGCTGCGCGGGTTAAAAGATCACGCCGAGCGCGTCGGACAGGGCAAGCGCGCCGCCTCTATCACTTCGGAAGACGTCATGGTGGGCGCCGCGGTGATGCTGTCGGTGTTCGTGCGCGAGCCCGAATTCCAGGGCCAGACCAAGGATCGTCTCGCCACTGCCGAGGCCCAGCGCATCGTCGAGCAGGCGATCAAGGATCCGTTCGACCATTGGTTGTCGGGCAATCCGGTGCAGGCCAGCAAGCTGCTCGATTTCGTCATCGAGCGCGCCGACGAGCGGTTGCGCCGCCGCGCCGAAAAGGAAATCTCGCGCAAGACCGCGGTGAAGAAGCTGCGCCTGCCCGGCAAGCTCGCCGACTGCACCAACAGCGCACAGGAAGGCTCCGAGCTGTTTATCGTCGAGGGCGATAGCGCCGGCGGCAGTGCCAAGCAGGCGCGCGATCGCAAGACGCAAGCCATCCTGCCGTTGCGCGGCAAGATCCTCAACGTCGCCTCCGCCACCAAGGACAAGCTCACCGCGAATGCGCAGCTCGCCGACCTGATGCAGGCGATCGGTTGCGGCATCGGCCCGCACTACCGCGAAGAGGATCTGCGCTACTCGCGCATCATCATCATGACCGACGCCGATGTCGACGGCGCGCATATCGCCTCACTGCTGATCACGTTCTTCTACCGGCAGACGCCGCGGCTGATCGACGAGGGCCATCTTTATCTCGCGGTGCCTCCGCTCTATCGCCTCACCCACGGCAGCAAGACGGTCTACGCCCGCGACGACGCCCACAGGGACGCGTTGCTGAAAAGCGAATTCAACGCCAACGCCAAGGTCGATGTCGGCCGCTTCAAAGGCCTCGGCGAAATGATGCCGGCGCAATTGAAGGAAACAACCATGGACCCGGCCAAGCGCACCATGCTGCGCGTGGTGCTTCTGGCCGACGACCGCGAAGGCACCGCCGATTCTGTCGAGCGGCTGATGGGCACCAAGGCCGAGGCACGGTTTGCGTTTATTTCCGACAAGGCTGAATTTGCCGACGACGATTTGCTGGACGTTTAAGTCGGAATGACTTTTTCTCCAGCAACTTCTGTTAGTTAACCCTGCCGCTCGACATTAGGTTCACGAGCCGCCCGAAGCCGTTTTCCGGCCGGTGTGTTCACCGGGCAACAGCATTCCTGACAGAACCGTCTATAACTGGATGCACGGTTTTCGAGATTCGGTGCACGCAGGTTCGAGCGCACCATTGCTGAGGGATAGAAAATGAAGAAGTTACTGCTCGCTCTGACCGCGGTCGCGGCATTCACCGGATCGGCCGTTGCGGCTGACCTTCCGGCTCGTACCTACACCAAGGCCCCGATAATCGCCCCGACCCCGACCTGGACGGGTTTCTACATCTTCGGCGGTGGCGGCGGTGGCGTGTGGGACGCGGATACAGGCACTCAGGTGACGGGTGGCGGCGGTCCTATTCTCGGCTTCAATCAAAGGCAGGGCGGCGACGGCTGGTTCGGCACGGTTGGTGCGGGTTACGACTGGCAGTTCAACAGCAGCTGGGTTCTCGGCATCCTTGCTGACGGTCAGT
>JAQGKC010000416.1 GCA_028290305.1 Bradyrhizobium sp. | reverse complement strand
GGTTTCTCGCTGGTATGGGGCGTCCTGAACGTCATCAACCTGATCCATGGATCGTTCATCGTTCTCGGCGCCTATCTCGCCTGGGGACTGTATCAGGCGCTGGCGATCCCGCCCTGGTATGTGCTGGTGATCGCGGCGCCCTTGTTTTTCATCTTCGGTTATCTGCTGCAGTGGTTGCTGCTCAACCGCGTCATCACAGCGCCGGTGCTGGTCACGCTGACGCTGACCTTCGGGCTCGATCTGATCCTGAACAATGCGATGATCTATTTCTTCAAGGCGGACTATCGGAAGCTGAGTCTGCATCCGCCGATGGGTTCGCTCTCGCTGTTTGGCGTCGTGGTGCCGGTCGACCGGTTGATGGCCACGGTATCGGCCTTGGCGCTGACCGGAGTGCTTTATCTCGTGTTGCGGCGGCTGCGGGTTGGCCGGGCCATTATCGCAGTGAGGCTTGATCGCGACGCCGCGGTGCTGATGGGCGTCGATGTCAAATCGATCTACGCCATCGCGTTCGGTCTCGGTGCCGCGCTGGCAGGATGCGCTGGTGTCCTGATGGCGCTGATCTATCCGATTTCGCCGCTGACCTCGCCGACCTTCCTCGGCAAAGCCTTCGTGGTCTGCGTGCTCGGAGGTCTCGGCAGTGTGTCGGGCGCGCTGGCTGGCGGTCTCATGCTGGCACTGGTCGAGGGCGTCGGCGCGACCTTCATGGGGCCTTCCTATGCGACGACGCTTTCCTTTGCGCTGCTGATCCTATTCCTGATCGTCAGGCCTCAGGGCCTGCTCGGCCGCAAGGGTTTCGAATGACCCGGGTCAATCTCGCGCTTTTGGTGCTCATCGGCTGCATCGCGGCTTTGCCGCTGTTCGGCGGACCCTACGCATTGCGGCTCGGCACCATCGCCTGCATGTACGCGATCCTCGCATTGTCGTGGAATGTCGTCGGTGGCTTCGCCGGCTATCCCTCATTCGCGACCGCGGCGTTTTTCGGCTTCGGCGCTTATGCGACCGGCGTCTTGCTCAACATGGGATTGCCGCTGGCGCCTTCGATGCTGGCGACGTTGGTGGCGTCGTTCCTGTTCGCAGGCCTGCTGGGCGCCGTGTTGCTGCGCCTGCGCGGCCATTACTTCGCGATCGCCAGCCTGTCGCTGGTCGAGGTGCTGCGCGAACTCGTCAACAATGCCACCGACCTCACCGGCGGCGGCATGGGCCTGAATATCCCATTAGCCTCCGGCTCCGGTATCCTGGCCGACGCCACCTTCTTCTTCTATTCGATGTGGGGATTGCTGCTGGCGACCGCGCTGATGGTGATCGCCGTCTCGATGTCGAAGCTCGGTTTTGGGCTTGCCTGCATCCGGCAGAATGAAACCGCCTCTAACATGGTCGGCCTGAATTCCACCTTCTACAAGAGTATCGCGTTCGGGCTGTCGGCCTGCTTCGTCAGCGCCGCCGGCGGCCTCTATGCCGCCTGGGTGCATTATATCGACCCCTCCGATGTGTTCGATATTCTCTACTCAGTGAAGCCCATCGTGATGGCGCTGATGGGCGGGCTGGGATCGCCGCTCGGCGTGGTCTGCGGCGCGTTTCTTTATCTCGGGCTCGAGGAAGTGGTCTGGCGCAACTACATCCAGATCCACAGCGGCGTACTCGGCGTGCTGATCGTCATGCTGCTGTTGTTCCTGCCGCATGGCCTGATTTCGCTGCGTCCCGGCATGTTGTGGCGGAAGGCGAAGCATGTCTGAGATTCTTCGCCTCAACGCCGTGTCCCGGCACTTCAGCGGCCTGCAAGCGCTTCGTGGGGTCACGCTCGGCATCAACAGGGGCGAAGTGCTCGGATTGATCGGTCCGAACGGCGCCGGCAAGACCACGCTGGTCAACACCATCTGCGGCGTGACGCCCGCGAGTTCCGGCACCGTAACCTTCATGGGGCAGGACATCACGCGGATCAAAACCTATCAGGCGGCGCGGCTCGGGCTGTCACGCACGTTCCAGATCGTGCAGCCGTTCGCCGAATTCACCGTGCTCGACAACGTCGCCGCCGCCGCGCTGTTTTCGCAGCCCGGCGAGAGTCTGAAGTCCGCGCGCGAGGAAGCCCGCGCGCATGTGTCATTCGTGGGACTCGAGGCGCAGGCCGGGCAATCCGCGGCGACGCTGACGCTCGCGATGCGCAAGCGGCTGGAGCTGGCCAAGGCGTTGGCGATGAAGCCGAAGCTGTTGTTCCTCGACGAGGTCAACGCCGGGCTGAACAGCGCCGAAGTGGAGCGGGCGACAAAACTCATTCATCAGTTGGCGGCCGATGGCATCACCATCGTCATGATCGAACATCTGATGAAAGTCGTGCTCAACGTCTGCACTCGGATCGCCGTGCTTCACAACGGACAATTGATCGCCGACGGACAGCCGCGCGATGTCATCAAGAATCCCGCCGTCGTCGATGCCTATCTCGGCCAGCAATATGCACAACGGAATGCCGCCGGTGGCCGATAATCTTATCCTCGAGCTGCAGGGCCTGCGCGCCGGCTACGGTGAGATCCAGGTGCTGTGGGGCATCGACATGGCCGTGCGCCGCGGCGAAATCACTGCGCTGATCGGCTCGAACGGCGCCGGCAAGACCACCTTGATGCGCGGATTGTCCGGACTCATTCCGATGCAAGGCGGCCATTGCTTCTCCGAGGGCAGGGACGTCACGGGGGATACCGCCGCAGAGATTCTGGCACGCGGCATCGTCCATGTCCCGGAGGGACGGCGGCTGTTTGGTGCGATGAGTGTCGAGGACAATCTCTTGATGGGGGCCTATTCGAGAAAGGTGAGCCGCGGCGAACTCGGCCGCGATCTCGACCGGGTCTATGCGACGTTCCCGAAGTTGCGCGAGCGCCGCAATCAGGCTGCGGCGACACTGTCCGGAGGCGAACAGCAAATGTGCGCCATCGGCCGCGGCCTCATGAGTGCGCCAACGCTTCTGATGATCGACGAATTGTCGCTCGGATTGTCGCCGCTGCTGGTCGAGCAATTGGTCGCGGCGTTGCGGGCGTTGAATGCCGAGGGCATGTCGATCCTGCTGGTCGAGCAGGACGTCACCACCGCGCTCGACATCTGCCATTCCGCCTATGTCATGGACATGGGCCGCATCGTGCGCACAGGCCTTGGCCCGGAATTGCTGGCCGATCCCATCATTCGCGAGGCGTATCTCGGCGTTCTCGAAGACTAAACCCATCAAACCCACAAAACGCTTTACCGAAAAAATCAAGGAGACTCCCATGATCGAGACTGTCGAGGCAGCCAACGGCGGATACAGTTTCATGCCCGGCGTCAGCCAGTATTCATGCGGCATTGGCGCGCTGCCCGGATTCGCCATTGAGCGTGTGCGTTTCTCGAGTGTGGTGCCCCTGAGGCAGGGCTTTGAGAAGATCGCGGAGATCATCAAGGCGGCGGGTCGGCCGCTGACGGCGTTCGGCGCCTGCGAACTGCGCTCGCCCGCGCCGTTCACCGAAGAAGGTTTTAAGGCCTTCAACGAAATCTATATCAAGACGCTGATCGAATGGGGCGTGATGAGGGATGGCGTCAATCCGGTGGCGCGCAGCAATGTCTGCCCGAAGATCGATCCGCCCGCGGAACCGGGCTTTCACGCCTTCTCGTTCACCACCGTCGCGCCGAACGCGCCGGCGTCGTTTGTCGTCGCCGGCAGCGGCGAGTCGGTCGAGGGCAAAGCCAACTATCGCGATCATACCGTTCGCCTTGGCGACATCAGTCCGGAGGGAATGTTGGATAAGGCAAAATGGGTTCTGGACGAGATGGAGCGGCGCATGAGCGCGTTCTCCGGCGATTGGCGCCACACCACGGCGGTACAGCTCTACACCGTTCGTGACGTGTTTCCGTTTCTGGAAAGCGAACTCGGCAGGCGTGGCGTGCTGCGCCCGGGCCTGACCTGGCACTTCAATCGCCCGCCAGTGGTCGATCTGGAATATGAAATGGACTGTCGTCGTGTCCACATCGAGCGCGTGATCGAAGTTTGACGCCGCACTTTTATTTATTGGCGGCGTAGGTAGCTTTCGCCGCGGCGCAGCGTCCCGGTTGCCGAGGCCCACGAGCCCGTAAACACGTAATCGGCGGCGGCACCCCCGGTTCCATTTCGCTGCTACGGCTTGCCCTCACGGCTCCACGGGAAGAGAGAGGCCGGGAAATCTGCCGCATAGCGCCGTCCTTTCGGCGGGCGGGGTAGTTCTTGTGGAGGATTCGGGTCTGGCTCCACCACCTTCCGATAGAGGTGCCAGGTGGCATGACCGAGCACCGGGAGAACGACAGCGAGGCCGACGAAGAACGGTAGCGAACCGATCACCAGCAACACCGCAACAATCAGCCCCCACGCGGCCATGGCGAATGGATTCTTCATCACAGCCCGCAGCGACGTCCGGATTGCGTCTATCGCAGTCGCATGCCGGTCGAGCATCAACGGAAACGACACAACACTGACGCACAGGGCCACGACGGCGAACAGGAAGCCGACGCCGCAGCCGACAATGATCAGCGACCATCCTTCCGGTGTCGTCAATACGCGCGTTGCGAAATCAGGGATGCTCGCAGCCGGAGCGTGGCCGAAGGTCGCAATGTAGATAGCGTCCGCGGTGGCGATCCAGGTCACGAACAGAGCGAGCAGGAGCGTGCCGAGTCCGAGCATGGCGCCGAAAGACGGTGCACGCAGCACGTGCATAGCATCCCACGCAGCGGCTTCCTCGCCGCGCTCGCGGCGGCGGCTGAGTTCGTAGAGACCGAGCGCGGCAAAAGGACCAATCAACGTAAAACCGGCGGCCAGCGGAAAGAGCAGCGGTAGCACCGAATAGCCAAGGACCATTCTGAACAGAACAAGACCGAGAACGGGATAGATCACGCACAGGATAATGGCGTGACTTGGTACGGCCTTGAAGTCTTCCCAGCCCAGGCGTAGCGCGTCGCTCAAGTCGGCTAGGCCGATTTTGCGGATGACAAATGAGGTGGGGGTGCCGAATATGCGCGGTTCAGGTTTTGTGATGTTGTCGGAATACTGTGTGGCCATGGCCGCGGTCTCCCTTGCTCGTGGTCGCAGCGGTGAAATCAACGCGTCCTCAAGTCACGCGTAGCCACCCTCATGTGCGAAAATCGCGATCGAGCCGAGTACGGCAAACCAAGTTCACGAAAAGAAGCTTCGCCGGACGAAACCTGTCGCGAGCTGTTTAGTGAGTTTAGCGCGATTGAAGCAAAATGCCGCTCACGGTTGGGTGAATTGTGCATCTGCACAAATCATTGGTGCGTTGCGTCATCTCACGATCAGTGCCGCCTGGTGCTCGGCCGATTGCGCGGTGTTAGAGGGCGACGCGCGCCAGACGAGGGCGTGGCACACTGCTCTATTGACGCTCGGCTCGACGCGTACCATCATGAAACTTTAGAGGCCCTAGCTCCGATGAGACTAGCGGTCGTAACGTGTAGTCTGTGTCATGTTTGACGTCGCGACCGGTTGAATGGGCGAGGCGAGAGGCACGACGATGGCGAAAGTGAAAGCCGCCATCGGGACAGGCATGAGCTCCGCCCTTTAATTCGTATCCGCAGCCTTTAGAGGCAAGGATGAACGAGGGATGGCTGTAGCATTCGCTCTGATTTTGGTCGCGATCGCTTCGGTGGTATTTCACCTCTTGAGCCCGTGGTGGTGGACGCCGATCGCCTCAAACTGGCGCTACATCGACGACACGATCACCATGACGTTCTGGATCACCGGGGCGGTTTTCTTCGCGATCGTCGCGTTCATGGCCTACTGCGTCTTCCGCTTTCATCACAAGGAGGGAAGACAGGCTGCCTACGAGCCCGAAAACAAGAGGCTCGAATGGTGGCTCACCATAGGAACGGCGATCGGCGTCGGAGCGATGTTGGCGCCCGGTTTGGTTGTCTGGCATCAGTTCGTCACGGTTCCCGCCGATGCGACCGAGATCGAGGTCATGGGACAGCAGTGGCGCTGGAGCTATCGGCTTCCCGGAAAGGACGGCCGGCTTGGGACCTCCGATGCCCGCAATGTCAGTTCCGACAATCCTCTGGGATTGAACCCAGACGACCCAAACGGACAAGACGACGTCGTAATTGAAAGTGACGACCTGCACCTGCCAGTTGGGAAACCGGTGAAGGTGTTGCTCCGCTCAATTGATGTCTTGCATGATTTCTATGTGCCCGAGTTCCGGGCGAAGATGGATATGGTGCCGGGCTCAGTCACCTATTTCTGGTTCACGCCCACCCGCACCGGAACATTCGATGTTCTCTGTGCGGAACTGTGCGGCATCGCGCATGCGCAGATGCGGAGCAAGGTCATCGTGCAGGAAGAGAAAGATTATCACGCATGGCTGGAGAAGCAGCAGACGTTCGCCGAGTTATCGGGACAGCGCAACGTCGCGAAGGCGGCTTATAAGACAGGCAGTGAATGAATACCGATGAAGAGACGCCGCGTATCATGAGGCGAACTCTCCGCTGAATAGAGGAAGACCAAGGAGGGCATTACGATGGTCGATGTCCCGTATGACGCAATCGCAGGCACCCCGCCGGCTGAGGTGGGTGAGGTCGATCTCTATCATCCGAAAAGCTGGTGGACGAGGTACGTCTTTTCGCAGGACGCCAAAGTCATCGCCGTACAATATTCGATCACCGCGATGTCCATCGGAATGGTCGCACTGGTGCTCTCGTGGCTGATGCGGCTGCAACTCGGATTCCCCGGCACGTTTTCGTTTATCGATCCGAGTCAGTATCTCCAGTTCATCACCATGCATGGCATGATCATGGTGATCTATCTTCTCACCGCGCTGTTTCTCGGCGGCTTCGGAAACTACCTCATCCCGCTGATGGTCGGCGCCCGGGACATGGTTTTCCCGTATGTGAATATGCTGAGCTACTGGATCTATCTGCTTGCCGTGTTGGTGCTGGTTGCGACCTTCTTCGTGCCGGGCGGGCCAACCGGTGCGGGATGGACCCTGTATCCGCCGCAGGCAATTCTCTCCGGCAGTCCCGGGCAGGAGGCGGGCATCATGCTGATGCTGATCTCCCTGATCCTGTTCATCATCGGCTTCACCATGGGCGGGTTGAACTATGTGGTGACGGTGCTGCAGGCCCGCACGCGCGGGATGACGCTGATGCGGATGCCGCTGACGGTGTGGGGCATTTTCACGGCGACCGTGATGGCATTGTTGGCGTTTCCTGCATTGTTCGTCGCCTCGGTGATGCTGCTGCTCGATCGTTTGCTCGGCACCAGCTTCTTCATGCCCACGCTCGTGGAGATGGGTCAGCAGCTGAAGTACAGTGGTGGCAGCCCACTGTTATTCCAGCATCTGTTCTGGTTCTTCGGCCATCCTGAGGTCTACATCGTCGCGTTGCCGGCTTTCGGTATCATCTCCGACCTCATCAGCACCCATGCGCGAAAGAACATTTTCGGTTACCGCATGATGGTGTGGGCGATCGTCGGGATCGGCGCGCTGAGCTTCGTGGTGTGGGCACACCATATGTATGTCAGCGGCATGAACCCGAAATTCGGATTTTTCTTCGCGACGACGACCCTGATTATTGCGGTTCCGACAGCGATCAAGGTTTACAATTGGGTTTTGACCTTGTGGCGCGGCGACATTCA
Source organism: Bradyrhizobium sp. (assembly GCA_028290305.1). The sequence goes on along the minus strand of JAQGKC010000416.1, from coordinate 6,278 downwards.
TCTGACCATCCCGATGCTGTTCGCGCTCGCGTTCATCATCACCTTCGTCAACGGGGGCCTCACAGGCCTGTTCCTCGGCAATGTGGTCGTGGACGTTCCGCTGTCCGACACGATGTTCGTTGTCGCCCACTTCCACATGGTGATGGGTGTTGCGCCGATTCTGGCCGTATTTGGCGGGATCTATCATTGGTATCCGAAAGTCACCGGACGAATGCTGAACGAGGTGCTGGGACGATTCCACTTCTGGGTGACGTTCCTTGGAGCGTATGCGGTTTTCTTCCCCATGCACTATCTCGGCTTGCTGGGCATGCCGCGCCGCTATCACGACATCGGCGAAACGGCCTTCGTCCCGGCATCCGCCCATGATCTGAACGCGTTCATGAGCGTGGCGGCCTTGATCGTCGGCTTCGCGCAACTTGTATTCGTGTTCAATCTCATCTGGAGCCTGTTCAAAGGCAAGGAGTCCGGGGGCAATCCCTGGGGAGCCACGACGCTGGAGTGGCAAACCCCGGAGACTCCGCCGCCGCATGGCAACTGGGGCAAGGAACTGCCGGTCGTCTATCGCTGGGCTTACGATTACAGCGTACCCGGCGCCATCAGGGATTTCGTGCCGCAGAATGAACCGCCGGCCAAATCGTTGGCGCAGGGGCTCCATCCATGAGCGCCATTATCTTGTTCATGGCTGGAATAGCGGCAATTGCGGGATGGTGGCTCTCGCAGCAACGGCTGGCAGCCAAACCCTGGCTGGAGGAAGGAGTGATTGCCGATTTTCGCAGCGAGAGCGCTTCGTCCCTGCCGCCGGCGAAAATCGGATTGGGCGTGTTTCTCGCGGTCGTCGGCTCATTGTTCGCGCTCTTCATCAGCGCTTACTCCATGCGCATGAACATGGCGGACTGGCGGGCGCTGCCCGTGCCGCGGCTGCTGTGGTTCAACACGGGCGTCCTGGTCTTGAGCAGCGTTGCGCTGCAATGGGCACACCTGGCCGCGCGCCGGAACAACATGGACGGTGTAATCGTCGGCCTGTGCGCAGGGGGAGCATCCGCCGTTACATTCCTGGTTGGGCAGCTCTTGGCGTGGCAACAGCTGAGCGACGCGGGGTATTTCGTGGCGTCCAATCCAGCCAATTCCTTCTTCTACCTGATCACCGCGGCGCACGGGCTGCATCTGATGGGCGGTCTGGTGGCCTTGGGCAGAACGACAGCCAGGGTGTGGCGTGGCGCTGAGATGGCCCAAGTGCGCCTGAGCGTGGAACTCTGCGCTATCTACTGGCATTTCCTGCTGTTGGTCTGGCTGGTCTTGCTCGGTCTGCTGACCGGCTGGACGGACAGTTTCGTCGACATCTGTCGCCAATTGCTCACCTAAGGAGGGCGGAAACCATATGGCAGAGACTGCGCTGACAAACGCTGGAGAATCGCCTGCGCGGATTGGAGGCTGGCGAGGCATCGCCGCCGACTGGTCCTCGGATCAGCGCGCCTTCAAGAATGTCTCCTGGGGCAAGGCCATGATGTGGATCTTCCTCCTGAGCGACACCTTCATCTTCAGCTGTTTTCTGCTGTCCTACATGACGGCGCGAATGTCCACGACCGTGCCGTGGCCCAACCCCAGCGAAGTCTTCGCCCTCACGATCGGAGACAAGAAAATCCCACTGATCCTGATCGCCATCATGACGTTCGTCTTGATCAGCAGCAGCGGGACGATGGCGATGGCCGTCAATTTCGGTTACCGCCGCGATCGCGCCAAAACCGCAGCCTTGATGCTGGTCACGGCGGCATTCGGCGCAACGTTCGTCGGAATGCAGGCTTTCGAATGGACCAAGCTGATCATGGAAGGCGTCCGGCCCTGGGGCAACCCCTGGGGCGCGGCCCAGTTTGGTTCAAGCTTTTTCATGATCACGGGCTTCCACGGCACCCACGTGACGTTCGGCGTGATCTTCCTGATCGCCATCGCGCGAAAGGTTTGGCGGGGAGACTTCGATGTCGAAAGGCGCGGCTTTTTCACGAGCAGGAAAGGGCATTACGAGATCGTCGAAATCACCGGCCTGTACTGGCATTTCGTCGATCTTGTGTGGGTGTTCATCTTTGCATTTTTTTATCTTTGGTGAGGTCGGCGCATGACAAACGCAGCGGTGCATATAGAAGGACAACAACATTCGCTACACGCTCATGTGCATGACGCACTCGCGTCAGGAGCCACGCACGCAAAGGGCCAGCAGCACCCGATCAAGCTCTATCTCGTGGTCTGGGGATGGCTGTTCGTCCTCAGCACCTGCTCCTATCTCGTCGACTACTTTGGCCTTCATGGTTATCTCAGATGGTCGCTGATCCTGCTGTTCATGGTGTTGAAGGCCGGCTTGATCGTCGCCGTCTTCATGCACATGGCCTGGGAGCGGTTGGCCTTGGCCTATGCCATCCTGCTCCCGCCGGTGTTGGTGCTGGTATTTGTGGCGATCATGGTGTTCGAATCGGACTACACGCACCTCAGCCGGGTCATATTTTTCGCGTCAGGAACGTGAATACCATTGGCTCGTACCAGAAGGAGGAATGCTATGACCACATACGTCATGCTTGCAAATTGGACCGACCAGGGCGTGCTGAAAGTGAAGGACTCGCCACGTCGTCTGGACGCGGCAAAGAAAGCTCTCAAGGATATGAGCGGCGAGTTCAAGTTCTTTTTCCTCACCATGGGCGACTATGACATCGTCGCGATCTACGAAGCTCCGGACGATGCTGTGGCGGCACGTTTTAACTTGCAACTGGGCATGCTGGGAAACATCCGGACGCGCACGTTGAAAGCGTTTCCCGAGGCAGCCTATCGGGAAATCATCAGCTCGCTGAACTAGTCGGCACAAAGGTGTGCTCGTGAAGAGCCACGGATTTTCAGGTCGGGTTTTGCGAAGGGATCGTTCAGGACGATTGCATCGCTTTGACTAGGCAGCCAACTGGCAAAATAGTCACTGCGATTTGCGCGAGCTTATTGCTTGTCGGCCATGGAGCCAGTCGGATGCGCAGTTTCATTCTCGCGCTCGGAGCCGAAATCCTCGCAATCATCCCTGGGTATGCCCAGGATGCAGCTTCGGGTGAGAAGATATTCGTCCAATGCAAGGCCTGTCACCAGATCGGGGAGAACGCAAAGAACGCAGTCGGCCCGGTACTCAACGGGCTGTTCGGGCGAAAGGCCGGGACGATTGAAGGCTACAGCTATTCCGCCGCGAACAAGAATTCCGGCATCACCTGGGATGAAGCAACCTTCCGCGAATACATCAAGGATCCGAAAGCCAAGGTACCCGGTACCAAAATGACTTTTCCAGGCTTGAAAGATCCGAAGCAAATTGACGATATCGTCGCCTACCTCAGACAATTCGATTCTACCGGAAAGAAGAAGGCGGGAATTGTTCCTGCCGCAAGAAAACTCGCGAAGGTGTAGTAGCAGTGCAGTCAGCGAAAACCGGATCTGCTCTTGAGACTGCCTGACAACTAAATTTCAGAACGAGTTGTCCATTCTTCGCAAAGTCGCGGAGCAATCGAGCGTTGTCTCATAAATGCGGGTGCAGATGAGGATGAGGAGGGGCTAGATGCAATTTACCGTTGGGCTTAAACTAAAAGGAAAAGCGGATCACGTCGTCGTGGATGCCGAAGACGCGCTCGTCGCTGCTCTGAAGGTCAAGACGGAGCGACCGGAAGCGGTCATCATGTACGTACGCCCGCAAAACCGGCGCGGTGACACACGCCACCCGTCACATGCGCTAGCCAAAGACACTCATTGATGGGAAGGGCAGGCAAGCCTGGCTTGACCTGAAGAAGCTTCGCGAGTTTTGCGGGCATGCCGCGCGCGAAAACTTCCAGTTGCGCAAGCGAACAGGTCGCGCCCCCTGCACGACACGGCAGCGCGACTCTATCGAGGCGAAAACGGACTACCTCAAGCAGGGCGATTTGAGTTTCCTGCAATCTGACGTAAGGTCGCTCAGATATCAGGATGAAATGGTCTAAGTCAAAGTCATGAGTTTCAGCGAAAATACCGGCGGCCCATGGCGTGTGGGGGTACTGTTCTCACAGACGGGAGTGACTTCTGCCGTCGAACAATCCCAGTTGAATGCGACGCTTCTCGCGATCGAAGAGGTCAATGCCGGCGGAGGCGTGCTCGACCGCATGGTCGAGCCCGTCATCTACGATCCGGCGTCCGATCCAAAGCAGTTTCGCAGCCTGGCGGAACGCTTGTTTCAGGTCGATCGTATCCGCTTGTTATTCGGCTGCTACATGTCGAGCACGCGCAAGGCCGTTTTGCCGGTCGTTGAAAGCCATCGCGGGTTGCTTTTTTATCCGACGCTCTACGAGGGCTTTGAATATTCGCGGCATTGCATTTACACCGGCGCGGCGCCGAACCAGAATTCGCTGCAACTCGCAAAATTCCTGCTGTCGACCTATGGCAACCGCTTTCTGCTGGTCGGGTCGAACTACATCTATCCCTACGAGTCCAATCGCCTGATGGCCGATTTCGTGGCGCAGGGCCGGGGCAAGGTCTTGGACGAAGTCTATATTCCGCTGGAGGCTGGCGCGGGGGATTTCGACAAAGTCATCAACCGGATCAAGAAGACCTCTCCCGACGTCATCTTTTCGACCGTGGTGGGCCGGGGCACATCGGTGTTCTACGAGGCCTACCGCAATGCCGGGTTCGACCCGGCCAAGATGCCGATCGCGAGCCTGACCACCAGCGAAGCCGAAGTCGCGGAGATGCATCGCGAGGCCGCCGAAGGCCATATCACCGCGGCACCGTTCTTCGAAACCTCGTCGTCACCGGCGGCGCGGCGTTTCGTCGGCAGCTTCAAGGACAAGTATGGACCCGATGCGCCGGTAACGGCGGCGGCGGAAGCCACTTATTTCCAGTTGCACTTGGCCATGCGCGCGGTGGCGCGGTGCGGGTCGGACGATCCGGAAGGGGTGTTGAAGGAGTTGCGCGATTCTGAGTTTGACGCCCCCCAGGGACGAGTCAGGATCGACCCGGAAAACAACCACACATATCTCTGGCCGCGGATCGCGCGGCTGGACAAGTCAGGTCGATTCCGGACCGTCTGGAATCCTGGTGTTCGGATCAAGCCGGACCCCTATTGTGTCGTACAGAGTCTTGACGACTGGTCGGTCGACGACCTTCAGACGATCAACCACTGAGGTTCTGGGCGCGGGGAGCAGGCGGTGGCGATCCAAATCCTTCGCGATCTTCGTGGCCTGCGCGTCCAGGTCGTTCATCCACCTGACAATGAACGGGTCAGGCTCGTCGAACATCTTCGCCGCATCGGATGCATGGTCGAGACGCAATGGCCGGTCCCCGAATGCTGGACCAACAGTACCGATGTGATGCTGCTTGCCGTCGAGCACGACGTCCGCGGCGATATCCAGCGTCTTCTCAAATCAAGCGACGGACCGCGGCCGACGCTGATCGCCGTTGTCGGTTACGAAGATCCGTCGACACTTCAGCTGGTGCTGGAGGCCGGCGCCGTCGCCGTCATCGAACGCCCGATCCGGCCCTTCGGCCTGCTCACCAATCTGACGATCGCGCGCAGCATCTGGCTCGAACAACGCGAAACCGAAAAGCGAATCCGCAAACTTGAACGCAAGCTTGCCGGGCTTCAGCGAATTCAGAAAGCCAAGGCGATCCTGATGGATGGCCAGAAATTGAGTGAAGCCGAGGCGTATGAAAGCATTCGCCGCCAGGCGATGGCAAAGCGGTTGTCGATGGACGACATGGCAGCTGCCATCATTCACGCAAATGAACTCTTGCAGTACCGCGCAAAAGATGTTTAATTTTGTGCAACTGCGATAGGACGGAAAAGTTCTGGTCGCGGTTATTGCCGGACCACCAGTGACGTTGGTTTGGCTTGGCTAGGTAAGCCCGAAAGATCCGCAAGGATCTGTCGGGCTTTTTTGCTTTTGGCGACCGGGAATCGGCACGGATCGTATCGGGTCCGCCGGCCTCGGGGGAATCTTGGATTCTTTCGGTTCGAAACAACGCGCTTTCCGCGCGAACGGAACCGGCATGCCTCCAACTGGGGGGGTGGCCACAACGGGAGTGTAACGATGTCGATTGATCGGCGTAAATTCTTGAAAGGCAGTATGCTCGCGACGACCGGCGCACTTGCATCGCCTTACATCATCACCAGTCCGGTGCGTGCCGCGGGAACGGTGAACGTAGGCGTGCTGTTCTCGCTGACGGGCGGTCTTTCGATCATCGAAAAATCGCTGCATGATGCGACGCTGATGGCGATCAGCGAGATCAATGCCAGCGGC
>JAQGKC010000393.1 GCA_028290305.1 Bradyrhizobium sp. | reverse complement strand
GTGGTAAGGCTCGGTCGATTATTCTCAACACGTCAGTCACGGTTGCTTTCACATAGCCTAGCTCGTTGGAGCCAGCCGCAACGATCGCCAGCTTTCGGATCAGCTTCAATGCTTCGATAGGGTCCAGCATTTCCATGACGCCTCGCGATGTAGTGTGCATCCCGCGTTCTAACGCAAAGGGGGCCAGCGAGTTGCGTGGGCAGACGTTGCCTAGCGCTGCCCCGTGGTGCCCGCGACGTCCGCCGCTACGGTGTGATGGCGGCCACGGCGATTGAAGCATGGGCACGGCTGGCGTGGGCAGCCTGCCCCCTTGGAACCATCGTCGCAGGAAACGATTAGCCGAGAGGACGTATCGGAGTTGAACCAATGACCGGTCATCTCACGCGCAGTCGCTTCAATCGTTGCATCTTTGCCGCTGTATCGATGCTGGTCTTAACTTGGGCCGTCATTTTTGGCGTAGCCAGATGGTTGGTGGCTTAGCTTTGGCGATTACGTCAATCTCGTGCCATTGCGTGAGCTTGAGTGCACCGGGCGGCCCGGTCAACAACGGGATGGAAGTAACGGCGGATCTTTTTAGTAATTGTTGCTCTGTAATTCTCTGAGGGAAATTCCCGCAGCATTGCTTATCTGTGATCCGACGCCCCCCATCTCAGTCGCCCATTTTACGACGTCGCGTTTGCTTGAGCCAGCAGCCAGCATCTTTGCACCGTCCTCGTTCAATATTTTTTCCAAAGCATCATCTTTAGCCTTCGCGCGCTTAAACGTTCGCATAAAGGCATCGCAGCCAACCGTGTTTCCGCCGTTCCCCGCAAGGCAATAATCGTAGAGCACCGTCTCTTGCTCCGAGCGGAGCTTCCACCAAGCGGACGCGCCCCAAACGATAGCAACGGCGATGCCGCCGCAGAGCAAGCCAGCCACGAACCGAAGTCGGTCAGATTTCATCGCAAGGGAGGCCCTACTAGTTTAGTCTTGATATTCCATTTCAGAATCGTGATTGGAAAGGACAAAGTGTTCGCCATCATCGTCCAGCACCCTTAAAAATCCCGTGTCCCGAGAGACCCCATTGTCATCCCGGTATCTGATTATGCCAACGGCGCAGAGTTGGTGATCGCGCATGGCCTCTCGAAAAATCTGCGCGTCTGTGACGGCGGTTTTTGCGGTAACCGTGAAAACGTGTCGTTGACCGCACGTAAGGGCGATTGGGGGAATCTCGTTTGGTGTTGCATTTAAACCGGGCATTTCCCAAGCCTCGGTTTCATCCGAGCGCTTTGCTAGATCGGCCCCGAACGCCTCGATAGTGGCCGTATTGGCTCCGACGTTTACAAACGAAAGCCAAACAAATTCTTGCCCATCGTTACGGAAGGGGCCTTGCATGTATCGCAGAATAACTCGCGGCCTGTGCGTGGCGATGAATTCTTGTCTGGCAAGATTGAGAGCAGCCGTAGTCAATCGTGCTTGTTTTCCCGTAACACGCGCCAGCACGATCGTGAAAACCGCGATGAAGGCGGTCGCGATCGCAGTCACAGCGCCGTTGTACTTTTCCAGAAAGTCGAGCACGGCGGTTGCGATGCCAGCAATGTAATTCAGAGCGCTCATCCCGGCACTATATCCAAATTCCGTCGAGCAACATGGGGTTGAGCCGCACCGAGCGTGTGATAGTCCCTTGGCACACCTTGCGGGCGCTTCCGGCTTCCGATTGAATGGCCGCATGAGAAGTGGACCGGTACTGGTTCTTTTGGGGATCACGGCGTTTGGGGCCTATACACTGGGCCACCAGAGCGCGCCGCCCGTCGTGGTTAGCCAGCCCGTTGGGCTCATTGCTCAGCCGCCCGTGTTGGTCAGGTCGGCGGCCATTGGCGGGCCGGTAGCTCAGCCACCCACGGCAGTCCCGACAACCGGCAACGCGAGCAATCCAGCGCCTGCTACGAAACGCAAGATCGAGGCGGCACTGACCGCCGCCGCTATCGCCGCGATTATCGTTGCAGCCAGTCGCGATAAATATCACGCAGGCGGCAGGCCGTGCGCGTGTCCGGATGATGCAATGCGAAACGGCAGAGCTTGCGGCGGTCGTAGCGCTTATTCCCGACCGGGCGGCGCGTCGCCGCTTTGCTATCCGACCGACGTCACTGCGGCGATGATCGACTCCTATAGGCAGAGGCAGGCGTCGCGTTGAACCTGTGCCCAACGTACCGAGGTACGCCAAGGTCTGGGCATTTTCGCGATCCGCTCCTGGCTTTGACCCCATTGGCTTTCGAAACCAGCCACTTGTGGTATTAGCTATTCGTTTGCGACGATCTGTCAGGGTGTTTCGAGTGCAACTATAGTCGGTTGAAGAATGACCAAATCGTATAAGCGCCCCCCGATTATTGAGGCCGTCGTTGAGGTCCGCATGGCCTCGCCGATCGACCAAGGTATTCTGGACAAGCTCCAAAAGCGACTCTCCGACCGTTACCCGGCCCCCGCACAGAAGATCGCGAACATCAGCTTCGAAGTGACTGAAAACCGCATCCGCGCGCGCGGCATCGCTTGTAGCGAGGGCCGTTTCACCGCTCATCATTCGGATGCACCCACGTATACGGTATGGTCTGGCGCTCCATCGTCAGCCTGATCATGTGCACGGGCGGCGCGTATCGGCCTTTCTTGCAGGACCGGCATTTTAGCGCGGCCTCAAGTTTCCAGATCGGCGTATCACGTGGACGGCGGACCGCATCGAGCGGGATGCTGGCCTCGGTTTCGCAGCGATGGCATTTGACCTGTAGCCAGCCGTAACCGCCATTGATGCATTGCGCGATCGTTGGCGACGGCTGCGCCGGCCCGCCATAGGCTTCGTTCGGCTGCGGCTCGGTCAGCGTCACGGGCGGCCTCGACAGCCCGCTGGCGGGCGTCTTCCGCGCGTATCTTGGCCCCCGATGATCCGGCCGCCGTAAATCACCTGCCGCGACTTGGTGCTCATGGCGGCATTACAGCGCCCCCTTGCGGCTGCGGGCAATGCCACTAGAATTTGAGGTCGGGAACGCGCGTGAGGCCCTACGGGTCGGTCAACATGGAAGCGTCTCCCGCAAGGAAGATGATTCCTATGGCCCTTAGCGACGCCTGCTCTGAATTCCTACAAGCAACGAGAGACGCGGCGGAGGCGCTTGCCGCCGCCGTCCACCACTATGCCGCACCGAATTGCCCGATACCCTACGGTAGGGAAATTGATGCGCTTAGGTGTGCGTGCGCAGCGGTCAGGGAGCGTCCATATGACCCTGCATCAGGCGCGGACCTTTTGCGGTTGGCTGCTTCGGTGATGACTTTCCACGATACTCCACCTGACACGCCTGAGCATCGTCACCGTGAGGCAGAAATGAAAAAGCTTGTGTCCTTGCTGCAAGAGAATCTCGATAGCAATGACGGCGTCGGAGTTGCTGCCGTCGTGGGAAACGTGGTTGCCGAAACGAAATTCACCCCGCAAGCGTCAGAACGCCTCAAGACCATGCTGTCAAAGCTGGGAAAGTCCGCATATGAGATCGCGATCAAGATAATCAGCGATATCGGCTCGGCGACGGCAAAGAAAATGCTGGGCCTCTGAGTCCGATGTGCAATCTATACTCGATCACCCGGCATCAAGCGGTCCGCGTCGCCTGCGTGGCTGTGGGAGGAAATCATGTTTGAGCGGCGCACCATCACCGAACGCATCGAGCTTGCCAAAACAAAAATGGAGAAAGTCCTCGATCATTTCCTTTATGTCGTCGAGCTTCATGCGAACAATTCGTTCGTCGTGTACTCGTCGACGTTGGCTTCCCAAATACGTCCTTCTTACGCAGCAAATGCCTTCAACGTATTCCAGCGCAGTATGCACCAGATTGAAATTGTTCGGCTATGCGCGATTTGGGACGGCGCTGACGCTGACAAAGAAAACATCCCCACCGTGGTCGAATTGATCGACCACGAAAAGATCATTGAGGTACTGGCCGATGAAACACGCAAACATTGGACGGACACCGGTGGTCATCGTGTGAATCCATCAGGCGATGACGAATTAGCCGCGCTAGAACGAGCTGCGGTTAGAAGCTTAAACGCTAGGTTTGGAGATGAGCAAGCCCTAAAGGCAAAGACCGAGTTGATGCAAGCCATCCGCGATTCGCGAACCATTCTAAGCTCGCCCCGATTGGCTTCGGTGATGAACCTTCAGGACAAGCATCTTGCGCACTCACTCACAACAACACGTCGCGAGAAACAATCGCCTGTCCAGCCAATGAAATTCGGTGACGAAACAACCCTATTAGAAGCATCAATTCCGATCGTCGAGCGCCTCTACTGTTGGGTGAACGGAAAGGGCTTTTCGATCAAGGACTCGCAGGAAATAGACCAAGAGAATGCCGAGGCCCTTTGGAATGGCTGCCAATTCAGGGTTCTTCGTTAATTCGATCGAGGGTTAATTTTTACAGGAACGATTCCCGGTTTCGTGGTTAAATCCCCGGTATCCGTTGCGTGGGAGTTGCGTATGCCTAGAATGGGCTGGACCCCTACAATCGTGCCCTATGGGGCCGATGAAACGGCCTACTTGGTCATCGACCGCTTAGGTCGAATGGGCAGCGTTTACCGGGAAACCGAAGTCGAGCGGGCCGACCTCGAAACAATCATTACCGATCTGATGTCGGGGCAATTTAACGACCCGGTCCGCGTTGTCGCTTTTAACACGCTTGAGCATTGGTCAGAGGACGTTTCCAGAGAAATCGCCCGCGAGATTCAAGCCCGATACGACATCGAGGGCACGGCCGTCCCCGAGCATATCCAAGACTTTGTTGCGAGCTACATCGGCCCCGACCGGCAGCTCGCGCTGCGGCTCGCCTGAGCCATGCCCTACCCCCGGCCAAAGCCGCCAGCCGGTGCCATCAAGGCCAACTATCCCGGCTTCATCGAACCGGCACTGGCGACGTCGATTGACAAGGTGCCATCGGGCGAACGATGGATTCACGAGATCAAGTTCGACGGCTACCGGGTGCAGGTCCACCTCCGCGATGCGGTGGTGAAAGTATTCACCCGGCGCGGCAACGACTGGACCAATAGGTTCAAGAAGATCGCAGGCGATGCATGGCACGTGAAGGCCGGGTCCGCGATCATCGACGGCGAGGTGGTGGTGCCGTCAACCGATGGGACGACCGACTTTTCGCTTCTGCAAAACGCACTCAAGGGTGGATCCACCAAGATCGTTATGGTCGCATTCGACCTGCTCTATCTCACCGGCTACGATATGCGCAAGCTGCGCTTGATCGAGCGCAAGGCGCTGCTCATGAAGCTGATCGTCGGAACCGATATCCAGTTTAGCGAGAGCTTCGAGGTCGATGGCCGGGAGATGTACAAGCACGCCTGCAAGACCGGCCTCGAAGGCGTCGTCTCGAAGGT
>JAQGKC010000389.1 GCA_028290305.1 Bradyrhizobium sp. | reverse complement strand
CGCCCGATGGTTCATCAAAGAGCATCGCTGATCCGAAGTGAGCAGACAGTTCTGGCCGACACGAGTCCGCCTGAACCGGCCGCCCAAACTTCTTCGGCGCCCGGGCTCACAAAAAAAGCCCCGGACGATGCCGGGGCTCTTAGGTTTCGATTATCCTAACGATCAGTATCTCGCGGCCACCGGGCCGCCCCAACCGAAGCGATAGTTCAGGCCGGCCTTGACGGTGTGGACGTCAGCACCAAAGCCAACACCGCCAGGAAAGAATGACGCGGTCGACGCGGCGCTGCTCCGCAGTGTCATCAATTCACGGCCGCGTATTCTGCAGCAATAAGATCGTATGCCGCCTCGCCGGAAAGCCGTTCATCGTCGACGATTTCAAGATAGAGGAAATGATTTCGACGGGCGGCAACACCGAAGCTCAGATCGCCGCCTTGCTCAAGATACGCCGCATCGCGTTTTTCAAAAATGCTGACACGACCAGGGCTTCCCCCAATACATCGCTTTCGGCGATCTGGCGGTAACGTAGTTAGGAGTTACGTCGTTGACGAGGTGGGCGCCGTATCACTTAGGAGGTTCGCGCATCACCGGCCCCGGCCGCTAGTGCGGCGTGGCGTGAAGTCGCCGCCCGAGTTCAGCATGACGCCGTCGATAATTCTCTTGGCAGCCGCTCGGATCTTCGGCTGGGCGCCCTCCGGTAACGGTGGCAATTTATATGTTGCCGTAATATCTACCAGCGCCTTGTGAACGTCTGATCTGAAGCCAGTCGGGTCTCCAGACATTTCCGACACGACACTAAACAGCGTCATCAGCATAAACTGGATCGCTAAATCGGCGCCCATTTGGACGACGTGGTGGTCAGTTCTCAGCGGGTCGTCTTTTCATAATCTGCCGGCATGTCGTCTCACTCCCGCAAAGCAACAAAACTGTAAAACGTTAGGGCATCCAATTCGGCCAGCAGCCATCCTCTTCATGACGTCCTGTGCGTATCTGGCAGCCATCATCAAGCAATCTCTGGCCAACGTCTTTCCAAACGGCATGTGGGCCGCAGAGCCTTATCGCGTCGAGTCGTTGTATCTCGACACAACGCGAGCAGCGGGCGCATTCCACCCGGAGCAATTCGCGCGGAAGTGAAAGCGAGGGGTAAATGACGGCCCAGCGCGGGGGCAAGCTGAGGCCGTCGAGGGGGGCGATGTGTCTATGCCAGTTTGCATTGGCATAGACCATTAAAACGTAAATCCGGGGATTGTTCCCACTAAATCCGATGACAGCCTGCAAATCTGCCTTATATCAAGCGCGTCGGGCAGCACATATTCAGGGCATGCCCAAGTCGACCCCCGAGCCCCTTTCCAGCGACGAGTTTGCGGCCTTGAAGGCCGTGAGCATTTCACTGCCGTCGCCCGCTATACCCGCAGAAATCGAATCCCGATTATTGCAACTCGGATACATCGAGGAAGTGCTGGGCAACCTCGTCCTCACGGATGAGGGCGTGAAGCGGATCGCCCTAGGCGAATAGCCTGATTGGTCACACGGGAACGAGCAGCGTTGGTGCTAGGCTGCGATTCCCTGCATCCCAACTACCGTGACGATCCAGCGCGGCGGGTTGCTGAACTTAATTTCCATGACCGACTGGACCAACCCCGTGATGGTCGATCCCATTAACGTCAGCCTTGCTTTTTGGCCTCGATATTGGGCGTAGCGGGCGCGTCTCGCTTCGATTGGGTTGGTCGTTTCGATTGTCTGCATGCTTTTACCGGTGGTCGCGGTACGCGAAACGGTTCCGCGACGATCCGCAAGATATCAGCGAACCGTTAATCAAAAATTTCCTATGTGAGTCTGCGGGCCCGTTTAGCACAGTGTTTTTACCTAGTATTCACCAGTCGCGTACAGCGTCCACACATGATCGCATTGATTCGGGAATTCTGGGCTGACGAGACCGGCGCGACGGCAATCGAATATGGATTGATCGCGCCGGCATTGCGCTCGCCATCATCGCCGTCGTGAACGGCCTCGGCACAAAGCTGAACGCCAAGTTCACCTCGGTCAACAGTTCATTGAAATAGCATTAGTCTGCGCGGCGCGCGCCTCGGTGGGAACGCGGCCCCGTGGTGGCCCGCGAAGTCCGCCGCCTCGGTTGGCGGCCACGGCGATCTAAGCCATGGTGACGCTGGCGCGCTCGCCGGCGGTGTGAACCTCATACCGTGCGACTGCGGGGCAACGTCCCCGTGAACGTCACCAACGATCGCCACCGCTCAAGCCAGGGGCGCGGATGGACCATCGTCTTGAGCCGGGATTCCCATCGGCCGGAATTGTAGGTTTCGATTTCCATCCGCCACGCCTCGCCGTCTTTCCATTCGACATTCAAAACCCGACTGCTAGGCGTATCGACGGTGATCTTCACAGGCGAGCGGTTTGGATAGTATGTGATCGTCAGGCCATTTCCGGTCGCTTGTAGGCACGGACTGCCCTGCGCCGCGCGGCCATGCCTTCTGACGAACATCATCGCGAGCACCCGCGCCTCGTAAATGTCGCGCGCCCAATCCGGATCATCGGTCAAGATTTTCATCTTGTATGTCCCGAAACTTAACGACGGGACATTATAGACGAATTCAGACCTCGCAACATCGGCTCGGGCTACGCCCTAGCGCGGCCCTGGTGCCCGCGAAATCTGCGGCTGGTACGGGCCGGCCTTGGCGATCTTAGCCATGGGCGAGGCTGGCGCAGGCGCAGGGCAACGTGGCGGAACCATCGACGCCGGAAACAATTAGCCGATAAGAAACGTACCGGAGGGTCGAGCCATGAGCCGTAACCTCAAGCGCAATCGTTTAAATCGCTGTATAGCTGGCGTAGTGTCTATGCTGGTCTTGGCCGTCCTTGCTATATTCGGCCTCGCACGACACTTCGCGGCTTGAGGTGTGGCATGAACAGCCTCGACACAATGCTCGGACGAACGGTGTTTCGGCTATGGCCCGACTTACCAAGGGACGTTCAAGAGCAAATTTTTGAAGCGCTGCCTTGCGATCCGGGAGAGAAAGGTTCCATCGCGATGCTATTGCTCGACCATCATCCTCGAACAGCAAATCCACCAAAGCCGACGGAATTGGCCTGAGTTAATGCCCGACGACTCCGACACCATGCGCGCCCCGCAGCGTTCCGGCATGCCGAACAGCTAGCACGAGCGGTAAGCGCACTGGAACGGTGGGCGGAACGCTTCAAGGGTTTTGGCGTTTTTATTTTCGAGAAAATCTCGGAGCTTGTCTTGTATCCGTGGCCTCCCGGCGAATTCAACTACGTCTTTGACGATGCTCAACATCGCGCTGAACTATCTCGACCTCTCCGGACAGGCTGAGCAGTTTCAGGAAGTCCAGTCGACGGCGGCTATGGCCATAGCTGCGGCGTGGAAGGGCGGCGTGCGGCACCGGATCATGCTGGCCAACATCGCGATTAAGGTAGTCGGGCGAGAATCAGAACCGTTTTTGAAATATCAGAAACACGGCTGACGATGAAACACCAAGGCTTCGAATATACGGTCGTCCAAGGCATCGAGCGCGGCGTTTGGAAATGGTCGGCGTCCGTTGAGGGAGTCGCGGCGATGGGCCAGGAGCCGACGAATCGGACGCCGTGGCCGCAGCCGAAAAGGCCATCGACCGGGCTCTCGCCGTGAAAAAGATGCGGCTTGTTCCGCCCGACCGCCGCAACCGGAACGAATCCTAGAGCAATCGCGCTTGATTGGGTTAGCGCACGAGAGCAGCGGGCAAGGGCGACGACAACAAGCAATTGGCTTCCGATGCCCTTCATGTATTGCACGGTGCGCGAAGCCTTCCACCCGCCGAGGCGGTCGAAGCGCTGAGGCCAATTTTAGTATCGATGCGCAGCAGCAGCTTTGGCGATGCAGCGGCCGACGCCTCAATCACCGCAGTTACGAAATTGTCGCGAGCCCTCGAAGAAAACCACGCGGCGTCGGACGACCTTTGGCAGGAAGCCATCGACGCCACGCTGAGCTTTGCAATGCGCGCCTGACGTTCACGCGGTCGCGGGCCGACCTGTTCGCATAGCGGATTCAAGCTTAACCTGTCGTTGCCGCTTAGCGGCGCGGAGAGTGGGAAACGGCTTGCCTAATTTCCTCGCCTGATATGGGACTGATTCATGGTTCGTCGCAAAGCCACGGAGGCGCGTGCTACCGATGCGCCAGTCTTGACGAGCTGGATTAGGCGATCGCATTCCTCGTCGGTCCAACCGCGCATATCGAAACCCAATGAAAAAATCGAAATGCTGGACGTTTAGAAAAGTTCCACGTCATGGAACGAAATGCTCGCCCAAACGGAACTTGTCTGCCGGTCGCTGACCCAATCACCGTTCATACTGCGGAATCAGCGCCGTCTCGTGAATAACTGTGCTACCGCCATTGCGGCCGAGGGAGGTTGCAATGGTTTCGATCGATCACTTCCGTCAAGGGCTGCTTGCACAGATGGGACGCGCCGCCACGGCGGGTCAAATAGACGTTCTAATCAGCTCCGGGGAATTGTATCGGTCGCTCGGTGGCTATCCCGGCTCTACGCACGGGATGCCGTTTTGCTGTGACGCCATGCAAGCCGAGATGAAGCCGGGCGACATCCTGCTAGTGCGGACCAATGGTGCCGGGATGACGGTCCGCTATTTTCTGCCGCGCGCCAACTGAGCCGAGACCTTGTTCTTGGCTTTCGATCTCCACCGCGCGCGCGACGTATTCGTCGGCCAATTTTCGCAGCTCTTGTTGCGTTTCGCCGTCACCGAGGTGGCTTGCGTGCGACCGGCATTTATCGGCCTGATCTCGCAAATAGATGGAACGTGGGAACATGGGCGATCCGATTTTGAGATCACCCTAGGGCAAAGAACGGGATAGACCCTGATCAACAAAGCTCACCGGGCTACTTTTATTTCGGTTTGTGTTCCAGCCGGACGACGAAGCGGTCACCGCTCCAAAGTTCAATATCGTGACCATCGACAAGGGGCTTGGCCTTCTCGATTGCTTCCGAATCGCCAGCGCAAATCACCGCCTCCGAGCCTACAAAATGCCCATCGTGCCCGACAAGATAAGCTCAATACTCTACCATCCCCGCCCCTCCACCAAGCTCAAGGGGTTTTGCCGCTCATCGATTTAGCGCGTTCGGTAGGCGGATCATAATCGGCAAATGATCGCTCAGTATGTTCACTTGTGTACTTAACGACTTGCGGCGCTCAAAAAAATCAGGCCCCGGAATTACTCCCGAGGCCCGACCTTATACGGCGCGCGTGGTACATCCGCACGTGCTGCCATCAGCATGAAAGAGGCCGCCAAACTGAGGAAAAGGTACCCAGGGCGTTTTGGGCGTCATCATGCTTCGACGGGTATGTCGCAGAAAGAGCAGTAAAAGTTGCTGCCATCCTCGGACTGAATAAACTGAAAGCCTTTGGGGAGGCTATCCACTTGTATGGTCCACGAAAGTTCATCAGTTGACGAGCTGGGCTTTGCCGGTCCTTCGGCAACTGGGGGCCTGAGAACTTCAACCCAATGATCACCAGGCCAACAGTGAATACGCGCCGCGATCCCGAAACGTTCCCAATGTCGCTAAGGCGGCACTACGGCAGAACTAAAAGGGACCCGCCGTGCGTCAACAAAAAGCCGCAGGCATTATCGCACTGCGGCTCGCCGGGTTCGAAAATTGAATATTTAAAAATGTACCCCCAGCCCCGGTAAATTGAGCTAAGGCCATGTTGTGCCGGGCGTAAATCGAAATGCGTGGTTCCGAGTCAGGAACAAAAGCATTGTTGCAATGCTGCCACAGGCAAATCACCTCCCGGTCGCCTGTGGACTACCGCGCAGCAAGTCTATATCCGCGCCCGGGTTCTGACGTTTTCGGCGTTGTGGATACGCTGTGGATTACTCTGTTTGCTCGGGGTGAAGCGCGGCCTTCTGGGCCTTCATCCGTTCTATCAATTCTGTGATCCCATCAAGTGTAGGCTGATCGGTGATCCTGGACGCCAGGCCCTCGTAATGCTCGATCTTGCTGTCGAGTTCGGCACACTTGTCACACATTTTCAGTTCCGCATTCGCGCGAAGTTGGCAGCCATTATTGACTGTTGCTTACAGACGACTGAGCGACCGATTTGTTCAGCTGGGGCAAGTTAGGACACTTTTAAACCAACCGAGGACAGGCGATCTACTTCGGTGGCTGCAACTCGCTCTGGAGCCAGCCTGTCGCTCTTTCGGTTTTCAGGGGATCAGGCCCATCGCAATCAAAGCACTGAAACGTGCGCGGTCCCCTGCCACCGGGAGGCAGCGCCAGAATGAGATGAGCCCCGCAATTGGGGCAAGTCGGTCGTTCCGCTTGGCCCATAGCCGGGATTTTGCCGCCACTCAAAGCAGCCGTCAATCCAAATTGAAGCCAGGTATCAAACGGCTATTCCGGCTTATGACCGAACTTCGCTATGTGCCGGTCGCCCTGCCAAAGCTGCACGTCGTGACCGCGCGGACCCCCCGATCAATTTCGCTCACACGTCCTCGGTCAGGCTCGAAAGCCGTTTGCTACACCCGTCCGCTCTAAATAGTTCGGCCGGTCAAGCCGGTTGAGGTAATGGACGGGTTCGGCTGTTATTCGCTGTTCACCTATCCTCCGCCACTTCGTTGTGAGCCGGTCCCGGAAATCTGCACAGGACGATAAGTGGAATTTCTGCCTGACCACGGCGATAATCGCCGCGAACAGGAGAGACCATGAACAGACGACCGCGCCGGAACCACACAGCGGCTTTCAAG
>JAQGKC010000382.1 GCA_028290305.1 Bradyrhizobium sp. | reverse complement strand
CGATGGCAGCGTGATATATTCCGCTTCCGATGATGCCGAGACCTATAGCGTGGTCGACGAAGTCGCGCGGCGCGCGCTGTATACGGGAGCCAGGGTGATGGGTGCGCGGAAGGAGGAATTGCCAGATATGGCTCCGCTGACGGCTATCCTTCGCTATGAGTTCCATTGAGACGCCGACCGTCCTCCTACGGCCCGATCAGCCGACATCCTTGGCGCGGTCGGCCAGTTCCATTGCGTGAATATCCCTCTCCAGGCAACGCGACGCCGCCTGCAGCAGGCGTTTCGCAGACTGACGGATTGTTCCGCGTTTTCCGACGTCAGATTCTGCTTCGCGTCGGCGATCGCCTGCTCGACCTGCTTCCTGACGTCGGCAGGGATCTTTCCCTCTGCCTTTCAGTGCTTTCTCGGTGCTATAGATCGCCGCGTCGGCCTAGTTGCGCGCTTCGACGAGTTCCTTGCGGTGCTTGTCTTCTTTGGCATGGGCTTTCGGCCTCCTTGACCATCTTCTGGATATAGGCCTCACTCAAGCCGCCGGATGCCTGAATCCGGATGCTCTGCTCCTTGCCGCTGGCCTTGTCCTTGGCCGATACATTGACGATGCCGTTGGCATCAATGTCGAATGTGACCTCGATTTGCGGGACACCCCGCGGCGCCGGCGGAATCCCGACCAGATCGAACTGAGCGAGCAGCTTGTTGTCGGCGGCCATCTCCCGCTCGCCCTGGAAGACGCGGATGGTGACCGCGGTTTGATTGTCCTCCGTCGTCGAGAAAACCTGGCTCTTCTTGGTCGGAATCGTGGAGTTGCGGTCGATCAGCTTGGTTATGCCCCGCCAAGCGCCTCGATGCCGAGCGACAGCGGTGTAACGTCGAGCAGCAGGATATCCTTGACATCGCCCTGCAGCACCGCCGGCTTGAATCCGGATTAACGCCCTTGTGCGGCTCGCGCCCGAATAGCTTCTGCACGGTTTCCTGGACCTTTCGGCATGCGGGTTTGCCCGCCTACCAGCACGACCTCGTCGATGTCGGAAGGCTGCAGGCCGGCGTCCTTCAATGCGATCACCGCCTGCGTTACGGCTATTGCCGAGATAGGCTTCCGCCGTTTCCTTCATCTTGGTGAGAATGAAGGCGCTGATCTGGCTCGGGCTGTATTTCTTGCCCCTGATTTCGACCCATCACCGTTGTCGCCAGGCACGATATGGTAGGGCACCATCGCCTTGTCTTTCGTGGTGGCCGGATCGTCATTGCGCCGGCCCGATCAGCCGCTTGATCGCATAGACCGTATTTTCCGGGTTGGTACTGCTCTGGCGCTTGGCCGGCTGCCCGACCAGGATTTCACCATCGTCGGGGAAGGCGACTATGGACGGCGTGGTGGCCGCCCTCGGCATTTTCGATGACCTTGGCCTTGTTTCCTTCCATCACGGCAACGCAAGAGTTGGTGGTGCCGAGATCTATGCCAATTGCCTTCGCCATGACCAGGCTCCTTGTTCAGAAATGTGTGTAAACCGCTTTCGATGCACTGAGCGACGCCGATCGTCGCGTGGGCGGAATGGAACTGGGCGTCGCTCCAGACTTTCTTCCATCATATGCGGGACGCGCAAAGCGCGTCGGAGGGAAAACGGCAAGCGCGTCCCGCGACCGCTTGCGGGACTTCAAGCGGCTTCCTTGACCTCGATCTTCTTCGGCTCTGATTTGGCCGGCTTCGGAATCACGACCTTCAGAACTCCATTCGACATGGTCGCCTGTACGCTTGACGGATCAATGCCGGGAGGCAACTGCAGCACGCGCATGAACACGCCGTAGCATCGCTCGCTGTGCTGGACGTTCTTGTCCTTTTGGTTTTCCTCGACTTTCTTTTCACCGCGGATCGTGAGGGTGTCATCGTCGACCGATATCTCAACATCCTTGCGCTCAAGCCCGGGCATCTCAGCGCTGACCTCGATCGTCTTGTCGGTTTCGGAGATTTCAATGTTGGGGACGATGTTGGCCTGTCCACCATTGCCTATTCCTTGCGCGAATTCGCTGAACAGGCGGTCGATCTCCCGATGCAGACCGAACAACCCGAAGCCGGACGGCATCAACGTGTTCGACTCTCGAGACGGAACCAGTGATCTTAACCTCATGCGATTCTCCTTTTACTTTTACGTTGGGGACAGCTGCAAAAACCGCCACTTAGGGACTGACCACAATCCGGTCTTCGACCTTGGTGACGCCGGGCGCCGACCACGCGACGCGTTCGGCTTCCTCGCGCTCGATCCAGGAACGAACGGTGCCTTTCAATATCACCTCGCTACCGTTCGCTTCGACGGTGACCCGGTTTGCGTCGACCTCGGCATTTCGCTTGAAGGCGGCCATGATCTTGCGTTGAAGCTCTGAAGGCTGCACCTTGGGCTTCATCGTGATGACGTTGGTCACCCCCTTCACGCCTTTCACCTTTCGCACGGCGCTATCAGCGGTGTTTTTTTGATATTGCCACTCCACCGCGCCTTCCAGGGTTACCCAGCCATCCTTGACGATGACCTTGATACGGTCGTGCGAAATCGGCAGTTCTGCCTTGAGAGCCGCGACCGCATCCCGCGCGATATCGGGATCGGGACGCTGATCGATCTCCGGCAGTCGGACCTCGATATCATTCGCGACGGCGTGAACCCCAGCGACGCGCTTCGCGGCGATCTCAGCTTCCAGCCTGTCGGTGTAGCTACGGGTGAAGCCCGCCAGCGTAACGACGCCATTTTTGACCGAAACCGCAATATCTTCGGCATCGAGATCGGGATCCCACTCCAATTCCTCCCGGACATCGCGTTCTATTTCACTATCGGATTTCATGGTTGGCTCCAGGTCTGTGCTAAGGGGATTGTAGGGCTCGGCTGATGAGGTCAACCGATGGCGGCCAATTTATGCGAGCTGACGGGTATAGCCATGACGACTATCAACTTCCGCTCCAAGTTTATTGTGGGTCGGGGCAGGAGCCTGGTTGCAACGGCGGTTTCCGGTAAACGATGATGGAGGCCACCGACCGGCCACTTCAGATCATTAGATCATTGTAGCGGCGTTACGGTTGCCCGAGCCGCTCGCCACCCAGCCAGGGGTCAGCTCGCAGCGAATGGAGCGGAAGGTCCTCCGGCCGTTTGGCCAGTTCAATCTCGTGAACGTGAACCGCTTCGCCGCCGTGTCGCATCAGGATTTCCTGCGCTTCGGCTTCTTTCTCCGGAGAATGAATTCGCACCCAGATCAGTAGACCGTGCGCTTCCGCAAGCTTCTCCAGTCCCAGCGCGCGCTCTCGCTGCAAACGTCGACGCGCCCACAAGACCGCAGCGCCGCTCACCACCAGCCCGCCCACAACCGAAACGATCCCAACAGAGAGCGGTTTCACGTCATGAGCGACAAGATAGAACGCCAAGGCGATCGCGACGATGCATCCGGCGATGCTGCCGACGACGACACCCGTGCCGAGCACGTCGTCTTCGCCGAAAAACGGTTGGCGGGCAGCGGTCGGAATGTCGGCGAGGTCCGCAGGAGGAATCGACTGGTAGTTCAACCGCCGTTGCAGCTCATCGAACGAGGCACTGACATCGATATCAGCGCGGTCGATCCCTGCAACAAGCAAATCCTCAGCGGCAGCGATAAGCGCCTTCCGCGAATGAAAGACGCCCGTTACCTCGCGGCTGCGGACCTGGTCCAGGATATCGTCTGACGACCCTTGCATTGAGGTTTTCCATGCAGCGTGTTCAATCACGCCGGATAGTTGAATTCGGACAACTTCTTCAGTTCGTCCTTCGACGCGCCGGGCAGCGTGATCTTCTGTCCATTATCGTCGATGACGAGGCTGTCATACGGCACCGCCACAAGACGTCCGCCCAAACCGAGGAAGCCGCCCACCTGCAGCACTGCAAAGCTCAGCTGTTTCTTGTCCTTGTCTGCGATCACGTCATCGACGGTGCCGATCTTTTCGTTCTTGTCGTTGATGACGTTGCTGCCGATCAGCTTGCTCATCCGATAGCCTTTCGCGACGACCGAAAGATCTACCTTGATCAGTTGTACTCCGGCTTGCGGCAACGCAGGACCGGCGGCAAGTGCGACCGCGAGCGCGGTCCAGATCATCCGGTTCGAAGAGCGTCGTCGTGGCGCAAGAGGACTAGGGGATGCGGAAATCACAGCAATGTCTGATTTCGGAGCCGTTCGGAATCCTGTGAGGGCAACCATGGTTCTCTCCTGAGGTTCGTATGGCTCTGGCATAGTTCCCGAATGCCGAAGCCGCACTGACCATTGTCAATTCGAAAAGACTTTTTGATTTGTAAACGCCGCGTTGATCCAAGCGGGTCCTTCAAGTGCCAGTATCGGCGGTGATATGCATCTGGATACCCGTCACCAGCGAGGCGTAGTCGTAAGCACCACCATGGCGCAGACCGTTGATAAAGAAGGTCGGCGTGCCATTCACGCCGCTGCGCACCCCGCCGATAAAGTCGCTGCGTACTTTGTTCCTGTATTGCCCCGTATCGAGCGCGTCGCGCATGGCTGATGTTGGAAGCCCGAGCTGTTCACCAGCAAGACGATCACCGCGACATTCAGCTGATCCTGGTTTTCAAACAGGCATCGTGCATGTCCCAAAACAGGCCGGCCGCATCGGCAAATTCAGCGCTTTCGGCGGCGATTTCGGCATATGAATGCACTTCGCTCATCGGGAAGTGCCGAAACACAACTCGCAGGTCCCGGCCGAAGTGCAATTGCACCTGATCGACAATGGGACGTGCCAGCGCGCAATGCGGACATTGATAATCACGGTATTCCACGAGGGTGATCGGCGCATTTACCGGTCCGCGGATATGGTCACTTTGCGTGATCGGCGCTTTCAAGTTGGCCATGAGAATTTGCCTGATCTGAGAGTTTCTCGAGGGCGTCAAGAATTCCATCAGCGCCGGGATTGACCGCGATCGGAGAGCAATAGCTCCACGCAATGATCCCCTGTCGGTCGAGGACGAACAGCGCGCGCTCACAGACGCCCTCGCGTGTACGATAGGCGCGATATTTCCTGGCGACATCGCCCTTGGGTTCAAAATCGGCAAGCAGCGGAAAATGCAGGTGGCGGTTTCGGGCAAAGGCGGCATGGCACCAGATCCCATCGACCGAAATGCCCAACAACTCCGCGTCGTGCTTGTGAAACTCAGGGAGGACTTCGTTGTATAGCGTCACCTGATCGCCACAAACCGGGCTCCAGTCCGCCGGATAAAATGCCAGGACTACGAGTTTTCCCCTCAAATCCGAGGGTGTGAGGTCTTGGTCAGGGGCGACCCGCAGCATGAAATCCGGCGCGGCGGTTCCGGGAGCCAGGATAGATGATATTTTTTGGCCTCACACGGGATCGGGATGTGAGTTCGAACTGGACTTGGCCATTACAGGCGAGAGCGTATGCGCGTCGTTGATGGCAATCAATTTCAGGGCTCCAATTCGATCGCGTCCTCCCTTTTTCCTGCTTCCTGCCTCAGGCCTCATTACGTATTTTTACGGTACGCAGATTCGCGGGATCTATTGAACGTTATTGGCGAGCGATGGTTCACCCGATACGCGGTTCCTCCAGTCCCGAAGGGTGAGACCATGAAAAAAAGGGCCCATGCAACTGATGACTACCGGCGGATCCTTTCGGCGCAGCCTCATGCCTTGAAACGCCTCGATGCATTTGCCAAGATTCTGATTTGCAATCGTGGCCAGGAAATCTCCAACGGTTCGGGACCTGCGGGTCATTGGTACTACGTCATCGCCGGGGCAGTTCGGCGCTGCGCCGTGCGTTCGGACGGGCGGAGACAAATCGTCGATCTAATGCTGCCGAGGGATTTTTTCTTCGTTTCGAACAAACAGAATGAGGCGACGACGGACGCAATTGTCGAGGAAACTGTGCTTGCAAGCTATCCAGGCCAGCAGGTTGAAATGCTCGCTGAAGGCGACATTCAATTCGCGCGGGAGCTCCGGGATGTCGCGTTCCAATCCCTCACGCGCTCCCAAGCCCAACTCCTGATCCTTGGCCGCCTCACCGCTCTGGAGAAGGTTGGTTCCTTCCTGCTTTCACTTGATGGGCGCGCCTCAGACGCAAGCGGGCAGGTGGTGCTACCGGTTTCGCGTTATGACATTGCCGAGTATCTCGCGGTCTCGGTCGAGACGGTTTGCCGTGCTCTCACGGATCTGCGGCACCGCGGCGTTATCACCCTGTCAGGCAGGCGGACAATCAAGATTCTGAACCGAAGCGCCCTGGAAGACCGCATGACTGAGGGCCCAGTGGCGGTAGGGGTTTGAGTCGGCGGGCCGGTCTCCGCCGACGTTGCTATTTGCCGGCGGATGTTGAGGCACTTAGCTTGACCAGTACGCCCAGCCGGAAGGCTTCTGCGAGCCGCCGCACTCCAAGCCGTTCCATCATGCGCACCCCGCGAACTTCTACCGTGCGCACGCTGAGGCTGAGTTGGTAAGCAATCAATTTGTTCGGACGGCCGGCCATCAACGCGTCAAGTTCCCTCTCGCGCGCGCTGGCCGTCCCGACCCGTCGTACCGCGTCAGCAATTTCGCCGTCGTGGCACGTCGCGCAGCGCGGACTCAGCGTGGCAGGTTCCGGGCGCATCTTCACGTTGGCCTCAATGGGCCCTCGGGTAAATCGTTCGACTATGTCCCGTGTATCGAGAGGATGATCTTTCCGACCACGTGACCCTCAGCGAGGCGTTCATGCGCCTTGGAGGCGTGGGCAAGGGAATAACATTCCGAGATTGGAACCTTGAGCCTCGCAGCCTGCACTGCCGCGTTGAGGTGCTCGAACTCGCGAACACCGGAAATGCCGTCGTAACGGATCAACGTCATGCCACGCCGCTTCTTCGGCGCCGGCTCGATGCCGTTTGGGTGCGCGAGGCGGCCGCCGGGCCGAAGCACGTTCAGGCATTTCTCCAGCGCGTCTCCGCCGGCGAGCGCGAGTATAGTGTCGACACCATCGGGTGCGAACCGGCGGGCCTGATCGTCGACATCGACGCGTTTGCCGTCGACGGCCACATGCGCGCCCATCTCCTGTACCAGTTCCACTCCTTCCTTGCCGGATGCAGTTGCAAATACCCTGGCGCCACGAAGTCTTGCGAATTGCACCGCAAGCGTTCCTACACCTCCTGAGGCACCATGAATGATAATGGTCTCGCCTTTCTTCAATCCGAGCGCATCGTCAATGCCCTGTAGTGCCGTCAGGCCTGTGGTCGGGATCGCACCGGCGTGCCGCAGGTCGAGTCGTTTCGGGATCGGCGCGACCTTGTCGGCCGGCACCGCGACATATTCAGCGTAAAAGCCGCCCTTCGGATTTTGCCAGTTGTAGGAATAGACTTCTTCACCGATTTTCAGCCGCCGCACCCGCGAGCCGACCGCTGCGACGATGCCGGCGCCGTCGAAGCCGGGGACGAGTGGAAAGTGCGGTTTGCGGCCGGCATAGAAGCCGGCCCGGACATCGGCGTCCCATGGGCCAACGCCCGCGGTATCGACGGCGATCAAGACTTCACCGGCGTCAAGCGGCGGAACCGGCAGGGCATGAGCGGTGAGAACCTCCGGTCCGCCAAAGCGGTCGATAGCCGCGGCGAACATCGTGCGGGGCACGCGCATTGTATGGTGCCTCGGGGCGAAAGCTGTGCGGGTTCGGTCGAGCATGGCAGTAGTCTCGTGGCGGCACTGACCCTTCCATGAAAGAGATTCGGGACTGCTGCCCTGACGTTGGTCAATTTCGCGGAACAAATGCGCGTCCCGGTGCCCACTCGCGGGCTGGCGAGACGGCGCGCCTTTCTGTCGTAGCCCTGTGGGTCGCCTGAGGCATGTCCTGCCCATCGGCTTACGGATTGACGACGGCTTCGATCGCATCGTCAACGCGTTCGAGCCGGACGAAGCGAATTTGGTTGCGCGCTTCCGTGTTCAGTGCGCAATGAGCAAGGGGAAGGGCGAACGCCGCAGTATCCGGCTTGTTGTACTGCCGGGCAGTAATTCGTGCAGGCGCGAGTGACCATAACTGCCCATGACCAGCATGTTTGCGCCGAGGCTCCAGCATGCAGTGATTAGGACGTCTGCCGTCTCGTCTTCCTCGCCGATTACGCGATATTTGACGGCGTCGATGCCATGATGCCGCAGGTGCTGCACGGCATCATTGGCCTTCAGCGCATCCGTTGTGGTTTGATGTTCCCCTTCCACGATAAGAACGCCAACCTTGCCCGCCGCGTGCAGAAAGGGCAGGGATTCAGCAAGGGCACGTGCCGCTTCCCGGCTTCCGTTCCAGGCGACGATAACGTTGTCCAGGGGCGTCAGGCCCTTCCAGTCATCGGGGACGAGAAAGAGATGGCGTCCGGTGCCGTAGAGGAGGTTTTCGATCAGCTCTTCCGGTTCATTCGCTCGACCATTCGGCCGAAGCGCCACAAAGGTGTCGGCGGTGCGTGCCACCGGCAAAGCGGTTTCAGAAATATCGAGATCGCGGGCCACATCGAACCGTCTCAGGTTGGTTGGTTGCCGCAATTCTGTCAGGCGCTGAAACAGCACGGCTTCGATCGCATCACCAGCCCGTTTGGCGGCCTCTGGTGATTGGTCGGGCTGGTCGGCGTCAACGCCAACCAACTCATCCGGAACGACATTGAAGAACAGCCCGGTAATATGACTTTCGAAGGTTGCGGCAACCTGGGTGGCGGCTGCCAGACGCGCGTCATCTCCGGACGTCCCATCCAACCGCACCATTACGTCCTTGATCATGGCGACCCTCACGGCAGAGCGGCTGCGAACCCGCAGGTTCAAACAGCGACCTTTCCGGTACTCTGCTGCAGCAGCGCGGATCCGTCGTTGACGGCGGTCAAGGACTAAACCTTGATTTCCAATTCGAAGGATTTGACCAGGTCCATTGACAGTACGAGTGGTTCGACGGTGACGACGCGAAACGTATGCAGTTCGCCGTCTTGCCCGCTAATCGAGACATATTCACCCGGCAAGAATGCATGCGCGCCGAATTTGTAGCCGGCTTCGTCGTCATCCTCCCCGTCCGGATTGTAGTCGAAAACCCAGCGTGCACGTTCAGCGCCGCCAGGCTTATGCACAAGACGGCCGACTTCATCCTCCTCATCCCCCCAAAATCGCCGAACTCGGCAGTAATCACGGTACTTTTTCCAGAGGGCGGGATCGATGTGTCCCTTAGCGTCCAGGGGCGCAATGAATTCATATCCATGGCGCGACGAGCCGTTGGGGAATTCCCTGGAGCGCGCAAGATTCAGCAGGATACGGCGAAGGTCGATCAGTTCAGTCAGCTTTTCCATGGCGCGAACCCGAATGTCCCGTCACGGCCCATGAACCTCAGTTTGGCCAAGGACACTTTGATGATTGTCAAGCCGATGCGCGTTAATTGGGGGATTTGATCCATCGATTGGGAGAGTTGATGGCCGTCAACGTGTGCAGAGTTGCGCAATGTAGCCTCTGCCGTGGATCGCAACGTTCGTGAGAGGGAAGCGTTTCCGCACAATTCTCCGAAATGCAGCGGCGCCACTTCCGCCGGCTGCGACGACACCAGGCGAATGCGTCGGTACGACCAGGATCTGCTCGCTAATGCAACGCCACGGACTCATGCACAGCGATGAGGAAGGCGAGTCTCGTCTATCGGAGAAGGCAGCGCTGGCTTTCGATTCGCGTGCGCGCACGATCGCTCGAATTGCAATCGCAATCGCGGTGGTGCTCCTGGCGCTTTGGATCGCACGCGATTTCCTGGTGGCGTTGACCTGGGCAGCCGTCATCGCCATTACCGCCTGGCCGAGCTACGTTCGTTTCGCCAGATTTATCGATGGTGGCCGTTCTCCGTCGCTCGCTCCGCTGCTGTTCACGCTCCTGACCGGCCTTGTCCTCCTCGTGCCAGTCGTACTGACGGCGCATCAGATTGCGCAGGGGGGCGATGCCCTCGTGCACGCGCTCTATCACGTGCGGGAAAGTGGAATACCGGTTCCGGTCTGGCTCGTGCAATTGCCGATCGCCGGCGAGAATCTCGACCGTTGGTGGCGGACGAACCTCGGCAATCCGGAGTTCCTGGTAGAATGGCTTCGTGGGGTGAACATTGAAGGTCTCACAGCCTGGACCAGTACCCTCGGCGGCGCGCTGTTGCGTCGGCTGTTTCTCTTCCTGATCACACTGATCGCGTTGTTCCTGATACTTCGCGATGGCGCATGGCTCGCAGACCACGCATTGGCGACCGCTGACCGCCTGCTTGGCAACCCGGGTGAACGGCTAATGAGCAAAATCGCAGATGCAGTTCGCGCCGCTGTGAACGGCACGGTGGCAGCTTCGATCGTGAAAGGCGCCACTATCGGTATCGCATACGTCCTGACCGGAGTGCCACATCCCCTTCTGTTCGCGCTGGTGACCATGGCGTTGGCGATGGTGCCGTTCGGAGCGTGGGTCGCACTCGCCCTGGCTGCCCTGATATTGGCTATTCACGGCGCAAGCTGGTTGGTGGTCGCAGGACTTTTTGGTTTCGGTGCAGCGATGTTGTTGATCGGTGACAATTTCATTCTGCCGGCGCTGGTCGGCAGCACCACGCGGCTACCCTTCTTGGTGGTGCTCATCGCTATTCTTGGCGGCATGCAATCGTTCGGACTGATTGGCCTCTTTCTTGGGCCGGTGATCATGGCGGCTCTCCTGACCATATGGCGCGAATGGATCGGCGTTGGGGATTGACGACGTGTTGACTGCTGGGCGCTGATCGCTTGCGCTCTGCTGTTTGCCGCACTCACGATCCCGCACCTGTCCAAAATAAAGGGACCGCGCGACTTTCGCCGGCGGTCCAAGTCATCGGGAGAAACGTCCGGGGGTGGCGGCAGGGATACCGCTCGCTCCTATCTCGCAAATCAACAAGCTCTGTGCATTGACGGAGCTCAATTTACGCTCCCGCCTTGCATTTCACGCGGGTTTGGCACGTCGGCTGTTGGGCGGTTCGGCGCGATAGGACTTTTCCAGCATCGCGATCGGATTTGCGCAGAGGGGCCCGGAAAAACAATAACGTCCGTCAAGGTGTCGGCGATCCGTTTCATGTACGATGATAAGGATTCCAATATATGGCGTCGCCCTGGCACCGGCTCGTGAATCCACATTACGACCTGTTCTCGCTTCTTCAGGAAGCCGGACTCATAGTGAGACATGGCGCGATGAGAAATAGCGGCCTTGAAACCATTTCAAACGCCGCCGAACCCAGCGTTGCCCGCAGGACTCCAAGTCACTCACCTGAGGCCGATCGGGAGAAACGCGACTCGACCGATGTGCCTGGCGGTCAGAGCGCGCCAGCCGGGCCGCGGAGTCGTTGGCGGCAGCCACTGCTGGCCGCGTCCCGGACGGGATCTCGCTGCGTGCTGGCATGAGCGTCAAGACCTCGATCGATACCGACCACCGCCGCTCGCTCCGCGAATTGGGGCGCGACATCGCCGCTATCTTCGGAACCTTAAATGGCAAGGACAGCAGCCGGGAGTCAACCGGGGAATGATCACTGCGACCGTGATGCTTGCGACGCTGATGCAGCCACTCGACACCACGATCGCCAATGTCGCACCCCCCTTACATGCAGGGCAGCCTGTCAGCGACGAGCGAACCAGATCAACTGGGTGCTGACCTCTTATATCGTGGCGGCCGCGATCATCATGCCGGCAACCGGCTGGCTCGAGGCGAGGTTCGGCCGCAAGCCGCTGTTCCTGACCGCAGTGATAGGTTTCATCGTCACGTCGATGCTCTGTGGTGCCGCTGTGTCGCTTGGGCAGATCGTGGTTTTCCGCCTGCTCCAGGGGATCTCCGGCGCGCCACTCGCGCCGCTGTCGCAATCCGTCCTGCTCGATGTCTATCCTCCCGAGCAGCAGGGCAAAGCGATGGCGGTGTTCGGGCTCGGCGTCATGCTCGGGCCGATTCTCGGCTCGACGCTCGGCGGCTGGCTCACGGATTCCTACAGCTGGCGTTGGGTGTTCTACGTCAATGTGCCTTTCGGCGTATTATGCGCCGTCGGCATCCTGCTGTTCCTTGGACGGCGCGCCAACCGGCCTCCGGCTGGACTGGCTCGGTTTCTCGACGCTCGGGCTTGGCATTGGGGCCTTGCAACTTTTCCTCGATCGTGGCGAGCGGCTCGACTGGTTCGCGTCGCACGAAATCCAGATCGAGGCTGCATTCTGCGTGCTCGGCTTCTATCTCTTCACGGTCCACACCTTGTCGGCGCGCGACCCGTTCATCGAGCCCTCGCTGTTTCGCAACCGGAATTTCGTGGTCGGCATCATCATGATATTTATCGTAGGCCTCGGGGCAGCTCATCGGCTACATTGATGCGCGGCTCTTGATCGCCACAGGTCTTGGAATGACGGGACTGGCGCTCTATCTGATGACGGGTTTCACTCCCGACGTATCGCAGGGAACCTTGGCCCGCACCGGCCTCCTGCAGGGCTTCGGCATCGGTTTCGTCTTGCGCCTTTGAGTACGGTGGCGTTCGGTACGCTTGCGCCGGTGCTGCGTACGCAGGGAACCGGGTCTCTACAATCTGATGCGCAATATCGGAGCAAGCATTGGCATATCCATGATGAGCTATCTGCTGGTGCGCAATTCCGCTATTACACAGGCCGCTCTTATTGAGCATAATACGCCCTACAGGCAGATCGTGCGAGACTACGCTCACCAGTTTAGTCTTGCTACCTCGAGCGGACGCGCCGCATTCGCCCAAACAGTAACTGCACAGGCTGAAGCCGTGGCCTTCATCGATAATTTCAAACTAACGATGCTCATGTCTTTCCTGGCGATCCCATTGGTGATCCTGGTACAGCGTCCGCGTCGCCTTCATGCGTGAGAGCAGGCGTTTCATGTGCGGGAGGTTTCGATGTCGATCAAGGAGGAGTTGAGCGGCGCCAGGGAGAAGTTCAGGCTGTTCTCGCTTTATCAGCGATTTGAATATGTGGTCGTCATGCTCCTCACGGCGTTGATTGCTATCATCGTCATTGCCGCCGTATGGACCCTAACCCTGAAAATTCTGTTCGGGCTGGTTTTGTCAGGAAGTCTCGACCCATCCGACTACTCGGTTTTCCAGGCCGTGTTTGGCATGATCTTTACGGTAATCATTGCGCTTGAATTCAAGAAATCGCTTCTGGTGGTGGCCGAGCGCCGCGAGACCGTCGTTCAAATCCGATCGGTCGTCATGATTGCGCTCCTCGCCATCTGCCGGAAGGTCATTATTCTGGATCTCAATGAGACTGACGCGATGCACATTCTGGCACTCGCAGCTGCGATCCTGGCACTCGGCTTGGTCTATTGGCTGGTAGGCGATCGCAATCAGAATCTCGATGACGCGACCTGAGGATACAGAGCGGCGGGCTCACCGATTATTGCTGACGAAAACCGGCAATTTTTCCAGAGCCGTGCGACTTGCTCCCGGTAATACAATTTTGTCGGAGGAATCGTCGGTGAGTTTGAGGGCGCGGTAGGGAATAGCGACCAGTTGACCGACGAGTCCGGTAAAATCGCCGACAGAAAGGACAACGAAGATGTCGCCATCCTTGCCAAAGATGAAATCTGTGATTCTCCCGATCGCCTCGCCTTTGTCGTTGACCACCGTTTTCAGCTTGAGCGCGTCGGCGCGGTAGCCTCTTGCGACTTCTTTGGCCTCCAGAGGTGTAAGGGCGACTTCCTGTCCCACTGCATGATCGATCCACAGGGGGAGCACGAGGCTGGTCAAAATGACCGCCGGCAAGCAAGAGAAGCGGCGCCTATTCATGAAACCTCCTCGCCGTAGAGGGCGTGCTACGCGGGTTTGGCATCGCTGCGTGCCTAGCGGGAGGGCCGCTCGGAACTGTTGGAATTCGATCCCGTAGTGGCTGAGTCTGGCTCGAGGACGATTTCGGACACCTGCTTGGTATCCGGATCGATCAACATCACCCGGTCCGGCAGCTTCACGAACAGCAGGTTCTTTACCTGGGGGACCTGACTCGTGACATCGCCGGGAAGTGACTGCGCGGTCATGGAATCGGGCACCTTGTCACCGACTTGCGGTTGCGCGCCGGCCGGCGCGGCCTGCGATGGCGAACTTGCGAGGCCTTGGCTGACCGTGCGTTGCTGCATTGGGGTCAACTCAGGGCGGTCGGTGCCGGGCGCGTTCTGGGCAGTGGCGAAGCCGACGTTGCCGAAAATCACAACGACGAGTGCGCCTGCACGTAACAATTGGCTCATGATTGTCTCCTGATCAGCGATCTAGGCTAATCACGTTGTCGGGGCGACACGTCGCGCTCCGAATGCGGACCACGCGGATTCGTAAAGGCAGGACGTCCGTGGCACGTTGACCGTCGTCAACATCACCCGACATTAATTTGGGCCGGTTCTGCGACCATGCGAAGGCCACGCGGGAATGATGACGATGCGGTTCTCGATCCTGGTAACGCCCGGCACAGACCACGCCAGGCGTTCGGCTTCGTGGCGCTCGGGCCAGGAGCGCACGGCGCCACTCAGAGTAATTTTGCTACATTGTCTCGAGAACGGAGCGGCGCGGCCGAGCTCGATGAGCATCGAGGGGCGTACCGGCCAGGGTTCGATACGACTCCCGGGTACTGAAAGCTGGACCTCGTACCCTTCGCGAATGGCCAATGCAGCAGCTGCAACGGCTGCCTCGAAGCGGCTTCCTTAGTTTGATAGCTGCCAATCGGTTCACCGTCGTGTTTGACTCGCCAAACCCTTCCGGAGCCAACGACCTCGTAGCTTGCTATTGCCATGATGCAACTCCCATTGATGGATGAAACATGCCAGCGAGAAACAGGTTCCTGGCATGAGCCCACGGCGCTCGGAGCGCCGGTCTGTCCAGAGCGGATTTCCAAATGAGGATCGGCTTTCACGGCTCCCTAGGGTGCTGCACCCGTTCACGAGGGCGCGCCATTCCGACAAAGGGAAAACCTTTTGCTCTTTCAATGCAGACCGAACCGCAAGGTTGTCGGAATGGCGTTGAAAACTCGCTTCCGCTTTTCATCGATAAGACGAAGCATGCCGCCGACCACCGATTGACCACCGAAACCTCATGAACAAACGGCGATAAAGGTGGTCAATCACAAGCGAACTTCGTTGTTTTGTTGATCTTTTCGGCTGCTATTTACGTTCGGGACGCAGGGGTCGTAAGTTCGACGAGCCAAGTCGCTGCTTAACTATACCACCGCTTGAAACAGCCCGATCTGATAGAGGTCCCAGTATTCGCAATGCCCTTCCTGAGAGAAGGGTGACAGTTCAGTCCGGAGACATGGGTTACACAATGGGGCCTTTTGCAAGGAGAGCAAAATGCCCTGGCAGGAGTGTAATCTCATGGATGAACGGCTGAAGTTCATTGCCGGGCT
>JAQGKC010000380.1 GCA_028290305.1 Bradyrhizobium sp. | reverse complement strand
TCTGCAGGTCGCGTATTGCGGCATCGAGCGTAGCCCGCGGCGCGGCGCCCGTGTCAAAGAGGTGCTGCTGGCGCTCGTGGGTGGTTTGCGCATAGTCAGCGGTCGCCTTGGCTTCATCGATCTGCTTGAGTCGTGCGCGATAGGTCTCGACCAGGGTGCGAGCCTGGTCGCGCGCAATACCGCGCTGAGATTCGGCATTGGCCAGCGCAATCCGGTACGGCTCGGGATCGAGGTTGAATAGCGCGTCGCCCTTCCTGACCGGAGCGTTCGATCTCACCGCAATGGTGACGACTTGACCCGCGACCTGCGGGCTGATCGAAACATTCACCGCCTGAACATAGGCATCTTCCTCGGATACGTAGCGGCCGGTCACGAGGTAAAGGCCCAGTGCTCCGACGACTAATGCGAGCGGGCCCAGGATCAGGAGGGGTCGCCGCCAACGGTTAGGCGGCGTGGCCGCCGCACTCCGACTGCTCGGCGCTTCTGATTGGTCGGGACTTTCCCGCTCGACCTGAGGCGAACGGCTTGGCGTCCGGCGGGCGATGCTGGGTTCGGCGGCATCTGAAACCGGTTCGAGGCCGCTATTTCTCATCGCGCGATGTCTCCGCTAGTTTAAGTCGAGCCCGTGAAAAATCGGCGACAGCTGAATCGATCGGAAGCAGACTCGCGACCCGGTTCTCAAGCGACGTCCTGGCTTCTTGCCGATGCTACGTCGAGCGGATCGTCACCACCTTGACGGGCGTCATTGTTCCTGGTCCGGGCGTATTCAGGAAGACCACAGCCGATGTCATCGGCAGCAGCACGGGACGACGTGCTGGCCAAGCGAAATCCGAAATGCGTGCAGAAGAAATGCGTGCGGGAATTGAGCCCCGTCAATGCGCGTGACACTTTGATTTGCAAAATAAACATCGGCGATAGCCCTCTGTCGCTGCCCTTCCCGGGCGTTTCCTCCCTGACTTGGACCGCCGGCCAAAACCGCGCGGTCCTTTTTTGTGTGCAAGTTTGTTGGATTGGGAATGCTTGGTAGCAGCGAAGCACTGTTGATCCGAAATGACGGGCGGCTTTTTGAAACTGAGCAATATTGAACTGCGAGCCAGTGAGCGGAAAGGGCATACTCATTTACATCGTGTTCGAGGGAAGCATCATGCCGGAACCTCAACCTCTGTCGTCTATCCGCCCGCTCAAATTGAGCGTCCTGCCTGTCCGAAATGCCAAGAGCGAATGTTGTTGGTCCGTATCGTGCCAGCGTTCCTGGGGACCGACCTGCATACGTTTGAGTGCGCTGCGTGCAATCACGTCTTCAAAACGCTTGGCGCGCACGACGACCGGCGCGGCGCAACGCTCAGCTGACCGCTGAAGGCGGCGGTTTAATTCAGACGTCAATCCCCGACGCCGATCCACTCGCGCCATATGGTCAGGAGCGCAGCCATGATCACGGGGCCCAGGAAAAGGCCAAGCAACCCGAACGTTTGCATCCCGCCGATAATTCCGACCAGCACCAGCAGGAATGGCAGCCGGGCGGCGCCGCCGATCAGCGCCGGCTGAACGACATTTTCGGCGATCAACAACGTCGCGGCGCCGAAAACAGCCAGATCAACTCCGACCAGCAAGGTGCCGCCCTTCCCAAGCAACGCCAATACCGCCAAGGCCAGCGCGGTCCACGCGCCCAGCGGCACCATCGCCAGCATCATCGTCAGCACGGCGAACAAGAACGCATGCGGCACGCCGGTCAACCCGTATGCAATACCGATAACGGCGCCCTTCAGGATCGATGCTGCCACGGTCCCGTTCACGGTCGCGCGGACGGCGTTCGCGATTTTTACGACCAGCCGTTCGCCGGGATTTCCCAGCACCCGCCCGGCGGTCGCCAGCGCACGGTCCGCCAGCCAAGCGCCGTCGCGAAACACCAGGAACAATGCGATTAGCGTGACCAGAAACAGAAATAGCCGGTACAGCAACGCGCCGCCGAGAGTGCTGGTCCACGCCGTGATACTTTGAGGGTCCATGCCGCGAAGCCATTCCACGAGAACCTCGGGGTTGCTGAGGTGGGACCGCCACCAGTCATCGAGGTATTCGCCCGTAATCGGCAATCCCGCGAGCCAGGTGGGAACCGGGATCCCGATGTGCTGCAGTTGATCGAGGGAGCGGGCAAAGGCATCGCTTCCTTGTGCGATCTGATGCACTGTCAACACGACAGGCCCCAACAGGATAACCCCAGTCAGGAACGTAAACAGCAGCGAGGCCAACGTCGCAGACCGGTTGCCAAGGATGCGCGTCGCAAATCGGATGTAGATCGGCCAAGCAGCGATGGCGAGTACCGCCGCCCAGGTCAGCGCCACCAGGAAATCGCGGGCGACCCAGGCCGCAAGCAGCATCACCATGACCGCAATGGCGGAACGCGTGACCGCCCGCGTGCGAGAATCGAGGGGCAGCGCCGGCTTTTCAACGTGTCGAAGCCCGTTGGTATCCCTGCTCAGCATGATTTCCGACTGGGGTGGCGGCCGTCGCAAACGTGATGGCTCTCGAAAAGCTACATCACATGGCTCTAGACACGTTGATGATCATCAACTGCGACCTGTTTTCCCCGGCACCGCGCGAGCCGGCCCGCAATTGGCACGTATCGGCTTGACAACCATCATGGCGCCCCGCGGCCGATCCGAGGCTAGCTGCCCCAGTGGATTATTGAGGGATCGCACCATGCGAGCGCTTACCGAACTGATCGACCTCAATCGTATCCTGCTCAATCTTGCCCGTTCCAGGGAGCTCCCCCACGGCTCGCCGCGCCATGGATATGATTTTATTGCGCCCCTCGATGCCCAGGGACACATCGATCCCCTGCTCTGGAAAAAGTATCGCGATTTCTGTCGGATTCGGCGATTTTGGGAAGGTGAGGAGGACGAGGTCGGCCGCCTCGTCCATAAGCCCGGTAGCGCTGAGCAGGCGCACTGGGTTTTCGACTATAATCCCGACGAGGAAGACGACGAAGCCGGTTACAAATTCGGCGTGCATGCGTTCTTGCCGGGCGAATACGTCTCGATTAGCGGACAAGACGGCAAGCAGCACACGTTTCTCGTAGTCGCGGTCGATCCCGTGGTGTTGCCGGTGGACTTGGTCAAATCCTTCCAACTGGAAATCGAGGTGTGATCCAGAGTGCCGCAGGCTCGACGCGAACCTGCTGGCGATGGGCAGCGTTGGTCACTCTCGCCTGCACGAATTGCTGCGGCGGAGCACGACCGATCGGGTCCCGCACCGTTCACCGTTCCCGCGGCTTGTCGCGCATTAGATTGCGCCTGCCGCGTTGCACCCGTTCCCGGCGGAGGATTGACGGTCGTCAAGGTGACGGCATCAACGGCATCCTAGAGTTGGCTTGAACGCGTATTTGGAATTGAGGGTCAGCCGGGCGCCAAACAACCTGTCGTGCTGGGTGCTTTGCGTCGGCTTAGGGACAGCTATCATGGCCGCGGTCGATCCAAGAACCCTGATGTGGGCTACGGCTTGTGAGATGATCGATCGCGCCGAGCGGTTGCATCGTCCATTCTTCC
Organism: Bradyrhizobium sp.; assembly: GCA_028290305.1. The sequence goes on along the minus strand of JAQGKC010000380.1, from coordinate 15,829 downwards.
AGCCGATAGCTGCACCCACTGGCGAGGTGAGCTGGGAACCGCCAATCGATATCACCGAGACCGATTCCGAGGTTTTGATCACGGTCGCAGTTCCCGGCGTCGACCGGGACGCCCTGAAAGTCACGGTCGACGCCGACGGCGTTTCGGTGGTGGGTTTCCGTCGTCCGAGCGCGCTCCCGCGCGGCGGCCTCGTTCACCGTCTGGAAATCCCCTACGGAAGATTCCAGCGCCGCATCAGCTTTCCGGCGAGGCGTCTTGAACTTGGCCAATCGGAACTTGCCAATGGATGTCTCACACTGAAGTTCTCCAAATAGCCTTTCATGGAAGGGTGGATCGATGTCCGACGTAAATGTGAGCGATGATACCCGCCCCCCGGCGGATCAACGCCATCCGGTAATCCCTGAGGATGCAACTATCATCCTGCCGGTTCGAAACATGCTGCTGTTTCCGGGCGTCGTGCTGCCACTGACGATCGGCCGGCCGTCGTCGATCGCGGCGGCGCAGGAGGCGGTTCGGAGCGGCCGCAAGATCGGCCTCTTACTGCAGGATGACCCCAACATCGAACAGCCAGGCCCCGAACATCTGCGGCGTGTCGGCGCCATTGCCGAGATCGTGCGCTACGTCACTTCCGAGGACACCCATTATGTCATCGCTCGCGGTTTGCGACGCTTTCGTGTGAAAGAATTCCTTCCGGGCTTTCCATATCTCGTTGCTCGCGTTGACGAGATTGGCGTCTCTGAAGTGATGACACCTGAGATCGAGGCGCGGATGGGCCTGCTCAAGACGCGGGCGCGCGAAGCGATCCAATTGTTGCCGAACCTGCCGCCGGAAATCGGGGCGGCGATCGATAGTCTGGATTCGCCGTCGGCACTCGCTGACTTTCTGGCCGGCATTGTCGACATATCGATCAGCGAGAAGCAGGATCTGATCGAGACGTTTGACGTCACGCAGTTGCTCGACAAATTGCTTGGCTTGCTGGCGAAGCGAATCCAAGTCCTACAACTTTCCAAGCAAATCGGCGAACAGACGCAGCAAACCCTGTCCTCGCAGCAGCGCGAGCACATTCTTCGCGAACAACTGCGCCAGATCCAGAAGGAACTGGGCGACGACGACGTCAAATCCACGGAACTGAAAGAGCTCGCCGAAAAGATCGAGAAGGCAGGAATGCCGAAGGAAACCGAGGATCAGGCCAGGAAGGAATTGAGGCGGCTCGAGCGAATGCCGGAAGCCGCAGCCGAATACGGGATGATAAGGACCTATCTCGACTGGCTGATCGAACTGCCCTGGTCGAAGCTCGATCCGGAGCGCATCGATATCGCCGAGGCGCGGCGCATCCTTGATGAGGATCATTATGGCCTTGAGAAGGTGAAGCGGCGCATTCTCGAATATCTCGCGGTTCGCAAGCTCAATCCGGATGGCAAGAGCCCGATACTTTGCTTCGTTGGTCCTCCCGGCGTCGGCAAGACGTCGCTTGGCCAAAGCATCGCCCGCGCGATCGGTCGCAAATTTGTCCGGCTCAGCCTCGGCGGCGTCCACGACGAAAGCGAGATCCGCGGGCATCGGCGAACCTATATTGGCGCACTGCCCGGGAACGTCATCCAGTCCATCCACAAGGCAAAGACACGCAATCCGGTGATGATGCTGGACGAGCTGGATAAGCTGGGCGCAGGATTTCATGGCGATCCCGCGGCGGCGCTGCTCGAGGTCCTCGACCCCGAGCAGAATGCGGCGTTCCGCGACAACTACCTTGCCGTTCTCTTCGATCTCTCGAAAGTCCTGTTCATCGGCACTGCGAATATGGTGGACAATATTCCGCCCGCCGTGCGCGACCGAATGGAAGTCATCGAGATGCCGGGCTATATCGAAGATGAGAAGCTGGCTATCGCAAAGCGCTATCTGGTCAAGCGTCAACTGGCCTCGGCGGGGCTGACCGAGGAACAGTGCAAGATTACGGACGAAGTCCTGATTTCCATCATCCGCGACTATACGCGTGAAGCCGGCGTGCGGAACCTCGAGCGTCAGATTGGGGCCATTTGCCGGCACGCCGCGATGCGCATCGCCGAGGGCCAGGCGACGGCCGTGGTCATCACGGTTGCGGACCTCCATGCCATTCTCGGACCGAGACGCTTTGAGCCGGAAATCGCCATGCGCACCAGCGTGCCGGGCGTTGCGACCGGTCTCGCCTGGACGCCCGCGGGGGGTGATATTCTGTTCGTTGAGGCGACCATGGTTCCCGGTCGGGGCAAACTGATACTGACGGGCCAGTTGGGCGATGTGATGAAGGAAAGCGCGCAGGCGGCCCTCACGCTGGTCAAGTCGCGCGCCGCCGAATACGGCATCGACACCATCGAACTGCAGAAGTCCGACGTCCATGTTCATGTTCCCGCCGGCGCCATTCCCAAGGACGGACCGAGCGCAGGTGTCGCGATGTTTCTGGCCCTGACGTCGCTTCTGACCGGGCGCACGATCCGCAGCGATACGGCAATGACCGGCGAAATTTCGTTGCGTGGTCTGGTGCTTCCGATCGGCGGCGTGAAGGAGAAAGTGCTGGCGGCGATCCAGGCCGGGATTACCACCGTCATGCTTCCGGCGCGGAACCGTAAGGACCTTGACGACGTGCCGGAAAAGGCGCGCAATCGAATTCGGTTCGTCTGGCTTGAACGTGTTGACGATGCGATCGACGCCGCCCTCAATCCTCCGCAAACGCGCGAGCTGGGCGTGTCCCGAACCTCCCCCACGGCGCCGCCGGACCGGCAGGTGGCGCGTTCCCGGTAGCAGCGGGATCAACGGGATCCTGCGCTGGCTTCTCACATTTGATCTTTCGAAATTGACCGACGTCAGGGCCGCGGCGGGCGATCTCTTCATGGAGATAAAAGGCCCGCCGTGAGATTGCTATCATGCTCGAACGCACCCCCTTCACCGCCAGGCATCACGCGATGCATGTGCCCCGCACCATGTTCGCCGCGGCGATCGACCGCTTTGGCGGACCTGAGGTGATTACCCCTCACGCCCTGCCGGTCCCGGCAGTGGACGCCGGCGAAGTCTTGATCGCCGTCGACACCGCAGGCGTTGGCCGATGGGACGCCGACGTCCGGGAGGGATATTTTGCGGCGCGCAAACCGCACTTTCCGATGGTTCTCGGCTTCGATGGCGCCGGCGTCGTCGCTGCGGTCGGCTCGCGGGTGCGGCGGCTCAGAGTCGGTGACGAAGTCTATTGCTACAACTGGCAGAATCCGAAGGGCGGCTTTTACGCAGAATATGTCGCGGTGCCGGCCGACAAGGCCGCGCCGATCCCCAAGCGGCTGGATCTGCGGCATGCCGGGGCGATCCCGATCACGGGACTCACCGCGCTGCAGGGCATCGACGACGCGCTCGGTTTGAAGAAGGGCGAGACCATCATCATTCATGGCGCGTCGGGAGGCGTGGGAACGCTGGCGGTGCAATTCGCAAAGCTGCGCGGTGCGCGGGTGTTTGCCACTGCATCGGGCAAGGACGGAACCGAATTGGTGCGGGAGATGGGCGCGCACATAGCCGTCGATGGCAAGCGCGTCGATATCGACGATCAGGCGCGCCGCTTTGCGCCTGAGGGCGTCGATGCCGTGCTGGCTCTTGCCGGTGGCGACGCGCTGGAGAAATGCCTGAACGTACTTCGGCCCGGCGGCCGCCTAGCGCACCCGAACGGCGTCGAGCCGGCGCCGAAGAAGCGGCGCGGCATGACCCTGATCCGCTATGACGGCATCTCAGGAGTTAAAGAATTCGAGCGCCTCAACGCGGCGGTACAGGCCGCAAAGCTCAAGGTTCCGATCGCCGAATGCTATCCCCTCGCCCGGGCCTACAAGGCACATGAGCGCCTCGCCGAGGGTCACTTGGTCGGAAAAATCGTCCTCGCGGTGCACGAACCTATCTGATCGCGAGCGATCCCAACGGGAGACCGCGATGACATCGCGGTCGGCGTTTACCGAAAGGGCCGTTTACCGAAACGGCCAGCGCGATCGAAACCAACGAGGAACTCTCGGCTGCCGATCAAGCGCCTGAAACTCTTGTGACGATGAAAGCTGACCGTCGGAAGTCATCCGGCCAGAATTGACCTGAAACACCCCCGCCATCGCCAGGATAGCTCTCTTCCGGGGGGCTGAGTTTCGGCAATCTTCAGAATGGATTCATGGCACTCGTCCAACAAGCTCTCTGGCATTTCGGCCATTCCTATGTCGCCCCTTGCCGAGTGCCAATTGTGGCAATCGCAAATGGTTCCAGAGCTTTTTCACTTTGCGGCGCTGAAAAATCAGGCTGGCCAAAACGGCTCACGCAACGACTCGGTCCAACGCGCAGCAAAAGTTCGTCTGCATCGCGCACTTTGTCGGGTACCGGACTTCGCTCGCCTTCGGGAATCGCGGCAGAAAAATCATCCAATCACCGGGGCGATGAAACGCCCTGAGCCGAAAAGCCGCGCGCTGTTGACGGGCATCAACGCGCATTTGCAGCCCAGGCACAAAATGAAAACGCGCTGCAGAACGCAGCAGAGATCCGAATAGACCGATAACCAGGTTGCGGTTGGGAGCATGTCATGGTTAGCACCCTATTCAATTCCGCCTCTGACGTTCGATCAAGTCCGGCGGCAGAGACACTCGTTAAGAACTGGTGGCTGTTCACGCTGCGAGGCATCTTTGGCATTATCTTCGGATGCCTGGCGCTGATCTTCCCCGGCCCGACGATGCTGTCGCTGGTGATCCTGTTTTCCGCCTACATGCTGGTCGATGGCGTCTTCGGTATAGTCTCGGCTGTGCGGGCAATCCGCCGCAAGGAGGACCGCTGGGGACTGCTGATCGTTGAGGGGCTCCTCGATATCGCCACCGGCATGGTCGCGTTTCTCTGGCCAGGCCTTACCGTTATCGCGTTCGTGTGGCTGATTGCCGCCTGGGCGATTGTCACAGGCGGGCTGATGACGGCTGTGGGCTTCCGTCTGAACATCGACCATGGCAGGTGGTGGATGGTTCTGGGCGGGCTGTTGTCTCTTGCCTTTGGCGTGCTGCTGATTGTCACACCATTGATCGGAGCCGTTGTGCTGACATGGTGGATCGGAGCCTACGCGGTCGCGTTCGGTATCGCGTTGGTCATATTCTCGTTCAAGCTTCGGGCGCCCACCGCCGTGGGAAGAACCGCTTAGGTGGAATCGATGACACAAGGGACATCGCACCACCATCGAAGCCGAAAAGGCCGGGCACGTACCCGGCCTTTTCAAAAAATTGAAACGATGGCAACAGACGACGAGATCGTCGAAAGCCTGATCGAGACTTTTCCTGCGAGTGATCCACCAGCGTGGATCGCCTTGGCCCGTGTCGGAATTCCCGAGCGTCAAACGAAGTCCCCCCGCGCTCGAAAACCAAGACACCTCTGATCGATATAATTTCTCTGATCGGTATCTTTCGACGGCTCACCTGCAAATTGTAGCGGCGGGCGTTAAATGACCGATATGTAGGGCATTTTTACGGTGAAAAACTTCGCCATACGGCGTAGGCCAATTTGGAGTTGCTAGCTCCACACGACAGGTATCAACTTCATTCGGGCCGCCTCGAACGCAACTCAAGGCGCAGGCCATGCCGTGGACGGAGCCGCTTGTAGATCCCGACGAGCTGCGGCGTTGTATCCGCGATCTCGTCGCGCTCTCAACGCTGCCGGCTGGATGGCAGAACTACGATATGCGCCAGATCGGCGGCAGCATCGTCGCTGCCCTGGCCTCGATGCTCGACGCTGATTTCGTATTCATTTCACTCCACGGCCAGGGCAATCAGCGCAGCGCCGAACTTACCCGCAGTAATCTGACGCTGGATCGCCTCAACTACGTGCGGACGATGCTGCAGCGTCAAAACACAAAGCTCGGCAATAGACACGATTTTGTCTTTGCCGACGCATCCGGCGGCCGCGACTTGCACGTTGTCACCGCGCCCATTGGGTTCGGTAGCCATGCAATACTCGCCGCTGGCTCTCGCGGCGACACGTTTCCAACCAGAACAGAGGAGCTGCTGCTCAATACCGGGGCCAATCAGGCGGCGATCGCCTTCCAGCAATGGCTGGGAGACGTCGAGAAGAGAAGGTTCACGGCGGTGGTGCAGCGAACCACCGATTTCGTTGGCATCGCATCGCTGAGCGGCCAGGTTCAGTATGTTAATCCGGCAGGACTTCAGTTGGTGGGACTTGACACACCCGATGACGCCTTGGGGCTTCACGTGCTCGATTTCGTTTCGTCGCAACACCGCAAGACGGTGCAGGACGAGGTCTGGCCTCTGGTGCTTCGAATGGGCAGGTGGAAAGGAGAACTCGACTTCAGGCATTTTGAATCCAGTGAACCAATCGCTTTCCTGATCGATAGCTTCAGGATCGACGATCCGCGGACCGGAGAGCCGATGAACGTCGCAACGGTCAGCCGCGATCTGACCGCGCAAAAGAATTCGGAAACGACGCTGCGTCATTTGAACGAAAATCTGGAACGACGCGTAGAGGAACGAACGTTTGAACTGGCGGACGCCAACAAGCGGCTGCTCGCGGAAAAGCTCGAACGCGAGCAAGCCGACTTGCGCTTTCAGAAATTGCAGAACGAACTTTCGCGGGCCGCGCGCCTGACCGCCGCCGGTCAGATGGCCGCCGCGCTTGCGCACGAAATCAGCCAGCCGTTGACGGCGGTCGTCAATTCAGTCAAGGCGGCGAAGCGGCTGCTTGCGCGCGGGGGGACGGTCAACTTCCTGGCCGCGCAGGGACCCGCCGGCGAAGCCGCCGAGCAGGCATTGCGGGCGGGCGAAATCGTCCGCAGCGTCCGCCAACTGGTCAACAGAGGCGAGACAGAAAGGCGAATAGAAGCACTTTCCTCGATGATCGAGGAAACAACCGCCATTGTATTGGGCAGCCTTGGCCCGCCGGCATTGCGCCTCAAGCTTGAATTCGACGATCGCGCCCAGAGTGTGTTGGTGAACCGTGTTCAAATCCAGCAAGTCATCGTCAATCTAATCCGGAACGCGTTTGAAGCGATGGCCGATCAGGAACCGCGGAAGGTCACGGTTTCGACGAGGGCTCTCGATGACGAGACCATCGAGATTGCGGTCGCCGATGTCGGACCTGGAATTCCCTACGAAATTGCCGCCCGATTGTTTGAACCGTTCGCCTCAAGCAAGCACGACGGCATGGGATTGGGACTATCAATTTCGCGTTCGATCATCGAGGCGCATGAGGGTCAGTTGAACGCGGAGCAGATTCCCGAAGGGGGAACTATCTTTCGTTTCACCCTTCCTCGGGTGGAGTGGCAGATGGCTGAACGAACCGTCTACATTCTGGACGACGACGCCGCCGTGCTTCGTTCTCTGGAGCGTCTGCTGAGTTCTGCCAGTTTCGAGCCGATCGTCTTCGACAATCCGGATGCATTTCTGACGGCAGCCAAGACATTCAAGACAGGTTGCGTGCTGCTGGATGTCCGCTTGCCCGGCATGAGCGGACTGGATGTCCAGACGCAACTGCTCAAGATGCGAAACGACCTCGCGGTTATTGTCGTCACCGGTCAGGGGATATTCAGACGGCGGTTCGCGCGATGAAGGCGTGCGCAAGCGATTTTCTGGAAAAGCCATACAGCGATCGTGCCTTGCTCGGGTCGATCGAGATGGCGTTCAGCAAAGCAGTTCATTCCGATCCCGATCACGACATCGCCGACGCCGCCCGGCGGGTGGCAAATCTCAGCCCGCGCGAGCGGGAAGTGCTTGACGGACTGCTGACCGGGCAGCCGAACAAGCTGATCGCCTATCATCTCGGGATCAGCGTGCGCACGGTCGAAGTCCACCGGGCGCGCATGATGGAGCGGCTCGGAGTGCGCCAGCTCGCTGAGGTCATACGCCTTGGCGTCATCGCGAGGCTGAACGCTTTGCGGTCTGCCGACAAGCGAAAGGGCTAGGCCGCAATTCGACCTTGCCGTAATCGACCTAATCGGCGATGTCATAGCGCGAGACCGGTAGTTCGACCTGCGCTTCCGTTTCTGAGGCGCGCCCAGCCAGCGAAAGCAGAAATGAGCCGACCTTCTCGAGGGCGGTGATGCCCCCAAGGATCAGGAGTTGGTCTTGCGATCGAGCGAGGGACTGGAACGCGATTTCGCGGAGTTCCCGTGCGAACTGAGGGTCGCGTTCCGCGAACTGTTCGAGCCGGCCGCCAGGGTAGCTTGCAAGCACGGTCTCCTCAACGATGGCTTCGGTCGTGCCCTCCCTCCTGTTGTGGATGAAGAAGAAATCCCGCGGCAAATCAGATCGAACAAACCGTCTCGCATCTCTAAAGATCAGGCCATTAGGAGAATCTGCCTACCGTAAAACTACGTAACACGGTCGCAGATAACGCTCTGATAACACGCCGCTGCAGCGAACATTGAAGTGCTCAAAATTGATTGCAATCAAGGACGTAAATGGGTGGGGGGCCTAGGAGGAACAGCTGCCGCGAGCCGCCCTCGAAAAGCTCCCAGATCAGGCAAACGCTCATGGCCACCTTGAAAATTCCAGTCTCGCAAAATGATCACATCCGCGGACCTGCAAACGCGCCGATTACGCTTGTCGAATACGGCGACTAGGAATGTCCGCATTGCGCGTGGGCATATCCCATCGTCAATCACGTTCAATTGTCCTTTCGTGGACGCCTGCGGTTTGTTTTCCGTCATTTCCCTCTGACCGAAGAATACACCCGCACGCCGAGATCGCCGCCGAAAGCGCGGAGTTCGCCGGCGCAGCGGGGCTGTTTTGGGAAATGCAGGATGCCTTGTTCGAAAATCAGAGCCGGCTGAGCATCACCGCGATTTTTCTGATCGGCGCGTAGCTCGGGCTTCCCGAAGCAGCCATGCGCAATGCGCTTGAGACGGGCCAGTTCAAAAACAAGGTGCGCAGCGATTTCATGGGCGGCGTCCGCAGCGGCGTCAACGGTACACCGACCTTTTTCATCAACGGCGTGCGGCATGATGGTGCGTATGATTACGCCTCGCTGGTGGCGGGAATCCAGATGCGCTATGCCGCCGACCAGCACGTGACAGATTTTTCGAAACAGCCACTCAGATCAGGATGACGCTCAGATCAGGGTGACGTTTTCGATAAAGATCGTTCGAATTGACGATCGTCAGTGCTGTTTTGAGCTCCCCGAATTATCCCTCCGTCCATGCAAAAATTCTCAGGAGAGAACCATGCTTGCCTTCACAGGATTCCGAATCCTCGCTGAAACCTGGCACAGATGCAACTCCCTCGCTCGCCGGACGAAGACGCTCTTCCGACTGGATGATCTGCGGCGCTTGCGATGTTCCTCGCGACGAGTTCTGCGCTGCCGCAAGCCGGTGTATCACTCGTCAAGGTCGACCTTTCGGTCGTCTCGCAAGGCTATCGGTTGAGCAAGCTGATCGGCAGCAGCGTCATCAACGACAAGAACGAAAAGATCGGCACCATCGATGACCTGATCGCAGACAAGGACAAGAAGCAGCTTCAATTCGCGGTGCTGCAGGTGGGCGGCTTCCTGGGTGTGGGCGGACGCTTGTCGCGGTGCCGTATGACAGCCTTGTCATCGACGACAAAGGACAGAAAGTCACGCCGCCCGGCGCCTCGAAGGACGAACTGAAAAAGTTATCGCAATTCAACTATCCGGCGTGACCGAACCGCAACCTGGAAAACCCCGATGCTTGCATCGTCAGACGACGTCCTGGACAAGGTCCGCACCCGTGAGGTGACGGGCGTCTTCCATTCTCGGAAGGCGCTCGTCGATGCCGCGGAAGAGCTGCTGGTGTCAGGGTTCGACCGCGCCGATATCGATGTCAGTGCATCGTTCGATGAGCTGCAGCGGCGATTGAGCTACAGCGCGATTCCCGCCGCGGATGTTGCCGATGTCCCGACCGCGCCGCGGCAGCCTTTTTTGGGCGACGACGATGTAGAGGTCGCGGACGCTGTCGTCGGCTGCGTCGCCGGTGGCGCTGCGGCAGTCGCCATGGCGTTCTTTCTTGTCGTAAAGGACTTCAGGCCGATCCCGGTCGCCATTTTATCGGTTCTGACCGGGTTCATTATAGGCGGCGGGGCGGTGCTTTGGGCGCGTCGGCGGTTGCAGCGCGAGCGCGCGCGAGGATTAGAGAAGCTTGCCGAAGCTCACGGCTTGCTGATTTGGGTACGCGTTCGATCTCCGGAGCAGGAAACCCGAGCTCAGGAAATTCTAATGCGGCATGGCGGAGAAGCCGTCCATGTTCACGAAATTGAGCTCGCGAAACGAACCGAGGATCTTCCGCTCGCTTCGCTGCGACCCGACCCATGGCTAGGTGACGAGCCGCTCGGGCGACCTTGAGCCGCTGGCGATCTGGAAATCGCCGGCGCCGTGGCCGCGATCGTTTTACCGAAGCATCCGGAAATGTTCGCAACCGGCATGACGACAAACTCCTTCACCACGAATGATAAACTTGGTGCGGAAGTTGACGGACGTCATGGCTGTACCGGCCACCTCTCTTAGACTTGTTGCGATCGGTGACGTCGTCAACCGAGCCCGCAATTCCCTTTTGTCCAGACGAGGAGCCAGTCATGAAATCCAACGAAGAGATAGAACGCGATGTTCGCGAGGAATTGAAATGGGATCCCGATCTCGATGCTTCGGATATTGCAGTCTCGGTAAAGGATGGCGTTGTGACGTTGGCGGGCTTTGTCAAAAGTTACACCGACAGGCTCGAAGCCGAGCAGGCCGCGAAGCGGGTCGCCGGCGTTCGCGCGGTCGCGAATGATATCGAGGTTCGGCTGCCGGCCATCGATCAGCGCCCCGATCCGGACATCGCGCGCGATGCGGTCGCGGCCCTGAAGGCCGAACTGCCGATTTCTCATGACCGGATCAAGGTCATCGTCAAGGATGGCTGGGTAACTCTGGAAGGCGCGGTGGAGTGGCAATATCAAAAAACCACCGCCGAAAATGCCATGCGAAAAGTCAAAGGCGTAAAGGGAGTGACCAACGTCGTCACGGTGAAGCCCAAGGTGGAACCTTCAGAGCTTCAGCGCAAAATCATAGACGCCTTCAAGCGAAATGCCGAGGTCGACGCCAATCGGATCACCGTCGAAGCCAACGGCAGTGAGGTGATACTGAAAGGCACTGTTCGCTCTTGGATCGAACGCGAGGAAGCCGAACGCGTCGCCTGGTCGGCGCCCGGCGTCACCAAGGTCGAAGACCGGATCGTGGTCAGTCCGTGAAGCCGCCACCTTGCTCGCACCCAACGACAAGTCCTCAAGCTAAAAAACTAAAAAAGGAGAATCCCATGAGGTTAAGATCACTGGTTCCGTCTCGGGAGCCCAACGCATTGATGCCGCCTGGCTTCGGATTGTTCGGCCTGCATCGCGAGATCGACCGGCTGTTCAACGAATTCGCGCAGGGAGTAGGACCCGACGGCGCAAAGAATATCGTTCCCAGCATCGAAATCTCGGAGGCCGACAAGGCGATCGAGATCAGCGCGGAGATGCCAGGGCTTGAGCGCAAGGATGTCGAGATAACGATCGAGGATGACACGCTCACCATCCGCGGTGAGAAGAAGATCGAGGAAAACCAGAAGGACAAGAACGTCCAGCACAGCGAGCGGACCTATGGCGTGTTCCTCCGCGTGCTGCAATTGCCTCCCGGCATCGATCCGTCAAGCGTACAGGCGACGATGTCGAACGGGGTTCTGAAGATCACGATTCCGAAGCCGGCCAAACCCGAGCCGAAGAAGATCGAGGTCAAGGAAGAGCCCAAGCAGGAGACCAAGCAAGCCGCTTGACGTCCCCGAGCGGGCGCGGGACGCGCTTGCCGTTTTTCCTCCCGACGCGCTTCGCGCGTCCCGCATGTGATCGAAGATAGCCGCTTATACGCATCTAATGAACAAGGAGCCTGGTTATGGCGAAGGCAATTGGCATCGATCTCGGCACCACCAATTCTTGCGTTGCCGTGATGGAAGGAAACAAGGCCAAGGTCATCGAGAATGCCGAGGGCGGCCGCACCACGCCCTCAATGGTCGCTTTCACCGACGACGGCGAAATCCTGATCGGGCAGCCGGCCAAGCGCCAGAGCATTACCAATCCGGAAAACACGGTATACGCCATCAAGCGATTGATCGGCCGGCGCTATGACGACCCGATCACTGAAAAAGACAAGACGATGGTGCCCTACCATATCGTGCGGGGCGACAACGGCGATGCGTGGGTTGAGATCAGAGGCAAGAAGTACTCACCGAGCCAGATCAGCGCGTTCATCCTCACCAAGATGAAGGAAACCGCGGAAGCCTATCTCGGCAGCAACGTCACGCAGGCCGTGATTACCGTACCCGCATATTTCAACGATGCCCAGCGCCAGGCGACCAAGGATGCCGGCCGGATTGCCGGTCTTGAGGTACTGCGTATCATCAACGAGCCCACCGCCGCCGCGCTTGCCTATGGACTGGAAAAGAAGGGACACGGCAAGATCGCCGTCTATGACCTCGGCGGAGGCACGTTCGACATTTCGATTCTCGAGGTCGGCGACGGCGTATTCGAGGTCAAATCGACCAACGGCGACACTTTCCTCGGCGGTGAGGATTTCGACAAACGCATCATCGATTATCTGGCTGACGAATTCCGCAAAGAGAACGGCATCGATCTGCGCAAGGATCGCCTCGCGCTACAGCGGCTCAAGGACGCCGCCGAAAAGGCCAAGATCGAACTCTCGAGCGCCACCCAGACCGACGTCAATCTGCCGTTCATTACCGCGGATCAGAACGGACCGAAGCATCTTGCCGTCAAGCTGTCGCGCGCCAAGCTGGAAGCCCTGGTCGACGACCTGATCCAGCGCACCATCGAGCCGTGCAAGGCCGCATTGAAGGACGCGAGTCTGCAGCCGTCTGATATCAACGAGGTGGTGCTGGTCGGCGGCCAAACCCGGATGCCGAAAGTCCAGGAAACCGTGCAAAAACTGTTCGGACGTGAGCCGCATAAGGGCGTCAATCCGGACGAAGTCGTCGCCATCGGCGCCGCGATCCAGGCCGGCGTGCTGCAGGGCGATGTCAAGGATGTCCTGCTGCTCGATGTCACCCCGTTGTCGCTCGGCATCGAGACGCTTGGCGGCGTCATGACCAAGCTGATCGACCGCAACACCACCATACCGACCAAGAAGAGCCAGGTTTTCTCAACGGCGGAGGACAATCAAACCGCGGTCACCATCCGCGTATTCCAGGGCGAGCGGGAGATGGCCGCCGACAACAAGCTCCTCGCCCAGTTCGACCTGGTCGGGATTCCGCCCGCGCCACGGGGTATGTCGCAAATCGAGGTCACCTTCGATATCGACGCCAACGGCATCGTCAACGTGTCGGCCAAGGACAAGGCCAGCGGCAAGGAACAGAGCATCCGGATCCAGGCATCCGGCGGCCTGAGCGAGGCAGAGATCGAGAGGATGGTCAAGGAGGCCGAAGCTCACGCCGAAGAAGACAAGCGCCGCAAGGAACTCGTCGAAGCACGCAACCAGGCCGACGCGGCGATCTATAGCACCGAGAAGACGCTGAAAGGGTCGGAGACGAAGATTCCCGCTGACCTCAAGAGAGAGGTCGAGCAGGCGATCGCCGACGCCAAACAAAAGCTGACGGCGGAGAACGCGCAAACCATCCGTCAGGCAACGGAGCGACTGATGCAGGCGGCGTCCAGGATAGGCGAAGCCAATCGGGCTGCCGCGCAAGGCGCAGGCGGCCAAGCTGGATCGTCCGGCGGCGGAAGTGGCTCCTCCGGTTCCGGTGATGACGTCGTCGATGCGGAATTCGAAGAAGTCGATCCTCGCGACCGCAAGGCGTCCTGACTCGGCAAGACGTCAGAGTATTAAGGTTTGGTGGGAGTAAGACATGGCGACCAACACCATGGAAAACGATGTCGACCCGTCAGTTACGAGCGAAGGCACAGAAAACGATCCGGCGTCCGAAATCGCCTCTTTGCGCGACCGGTTTATGCGGGCGCTGGCCGAGACCGAGAACACCAGGCGTCAGGGAGAACGGCGCGAGCAAGACGCCCAGCAATATGCGATCGCGAACTTTGCCCGCGAACTGTTGCAGGTTGTTGACAATCTGCGTCGGGCGATCGACGCCAGCGCGGCCGATCCGGAGCCGAGGAAGGCAGACGGCCTGATCGCGGGCGTTGCCGCGACTGATCGCATTCTGGCGCAGATTCTCAATCGTTTCGGCGTTACGGAGATCGATGCGCTCAACCAGCCGTTTGATCCCAGGAAGCACGAAGCGGTGATGGAAACCGATGAGACCGAACAGCCCCCCGGCAGCGTGGTCCAGGTTTTGGAAAATGGCTATATGCTTCACGACCGCCTGCTGCGGCCGGCCCGCGTTGTCGTGGCCAAATCCGCGCAACAACCGTCGCGGGCGGCGGAACAATGACGCCACATTCGCCTGGCTTTGCCGGCGTAGAGACAGGAGTGGGCATTGGCCGCGGATCCCTACACAGCCCTGGGCGTGAACAAGGAAGCTACCCAGGACGAAATCCAGAAGGCCTATCGCCGGCTGGCGAAAAAGCTGCACCCGGATCTCAATCCCGGCAACAAGGCCGCTGAAGAAAAGTTCAAGGAAATTTCAGCCGCCTACGATCTCCTCAGCGATCCCGAAAAGCGCGCGCGCTTTGACCGCGGCGAAATCGATGCTTCCGGCACGGAGCGGCCGCGCCGGCAATACTACCGGGATTTCGCCGACCAGGACGGCTGGTCGGCCTACACCCGCAATGCCGGTTTCTCCGATTTCGGCGATTACGCCGGCGCCGAAGATGTTCTCTCGGAGATTTTCGGCCGCGAAGGCCGCGCCGGCCGCCGCCGGCGGGGCCAGGATGTCCGCTATCACCTCGATCTTGCTTTTCTTGATGCGATCAACGGCGGCAAGCAATCGATTGTGCTGCCCGACGGCACCACGCTCGACGTCAACATCCCGCCGGGCACGCGGGACGGCCAGATCCTGCGTTTGAAAGGCAAAGGCCGCCCGGGGGTCGGAGATGGGCCGGCCGGCGATGCGCTGATTGAGATCAGCGTCCTGCCGCATCCCTATTTCACCCGCAAAGGCGACGACATCCATCTGGATCTGCCGATATCCCTGAAGGAGGCGGTGCTGGGCGCGAAGGTCAAGGTGCCTACCCCCGGTGGAGCGGTCACGGTGGCGGTGCCAAAATGGTCCAATACCGGCCGCGTTCTCCGGCTCAAAGGACGTGGCGTGCCGCGCTCCGATGGCAGCAAAGGCGATGAATACATCAAGCTGATGCTGATGCTTCCGGAAAAGCCCGATCCAAAACTCGACGCATTCGTCGCGGGCTGGCAACCTGTGGAATACAGTCCACGGCAATCGATGGGAGTGTGACGATGGAGACCCAGGAGTTCATCGCCCGATCGCATCTTGATGCTCCGACGCTGAATACCTGGATCGAAGCGGAGTGGCTCGTGCCGCTCGCAAGCGGAAAGACACTTGTTTTTTCGGACGCCGATCTGGCGCGGGCGCGGCTGATCCAGGATCTCAAGGTCGATTTAGGCATCAACGACGAGGGCATCGCCATCGTTTTGCATCTGCTCGATCAATTGCATGGGTTGCGTTGCCTGGTGAGGGATATTCACGCGATGGATTGGCCCGATCGCGCCAAGGATGTCGGCTGACGGGCGCCGGCTGGCGTCTCAATGGAACTCATAGCGAAGGATAGCCGTCAGCGGAGCCCGATCTGGCAATTCCTCCTTCCGCGCACCCATCACCCTGGCTCCCGTATACAGCGCGCGCCGCGCGACTTCGTCGACCACGCTATAGGTCTCGGCATCATCGGAAGCGGAATATATCACGCTGCCATCG
>JAQGKC010000459.1 GCA_028290305.1 Bradyrhizobium sp. | reverse complement strand
TGCGCGCCTCGGGGGATTTGGGCGCCTCGCAGGTTCGGCGGGAACGGGAAATGTGCCGATCAGTGGTATTCCGCGCGGCCCTGCGAACGCCGGTGGATTGAATAACGCGACGGTCGATCCCAGCGGGTATGGCAACGCTTCGAGGATGGGTACGCTACCGCAGCCGAACATAGCCGCTCCGACGCAGCCGGGTGCCTCGCGAAATCCGGCCGCACCTCTGTCGATGAACTTAAACCAGCAACCGCTGCCGGAGGCACTGGGGGGAGGGGGTCGCCAGCCGCGCGCCGATCAAGTGCCTTCGGAGCAAAGCCTGATGGATCCGAACGGTCCATACAATCGGGAGCTCAGTCGGGAGAACGCGGCGGTTGACCGCATGCTCGACATTTGTCGCGGTTGCTGACCTCATGACCGTTGAACTCACGTAACGCATAACGAACCTACATCGCATTCTGGACCACGTGTACGCAGCTCAGAGAATAAAGATGCTGATCCACCTGCCGATCATTATTCTGACTTCCCTGCACCCCACGCCTATCGCGGATACCGTGCCGAAATTCGAAATCGCGCGGGAGTGCCAGTTCGAAGGCGGCTTGAAGGAGGACCTGAATAGGTGCATGACCGATGAGACGCAAGCGCGCGAGCAACTTCAAACGAAATGGACACAATATACTCCCAGCGAAAAAAAACGGTGTAACCAGGTAGCCGACACGAGCGGCATTTCGAGTTATGTCGAATTGCAGGTCTGTCTCGAAATGGAGAGAGATGTGAAGCAGGAGGAGGTTGGGAAGATGTGAAGGTCGCGTTGCCAGGTAGTGCGTGGCCTGCACGGTTCACGGACCGAAGGCGCTACTCGCAGATTCAAAGTAGGCGACTTTAAAACAGAATTGTCTCGGCGTGTTACGTACCGACATCAGAACCGTGCCGGGTCGCCGACGTGGTGATCGAATAAGCGAGCGGATATCCGCTTCTGTGCGCTGACGAACACTGAAATGTCTGCTTATCGGGCGAGACCGGAAGTGATCGACGGGCAGTCGGAATGACGCGAATCCTTGGTTGCAGAGGACTGGGGCAATGTGTGGCCGGTTACGGCCTTGAAAGCAGGTCGGCTTCGGGCGCGCGCGGACTTGGATGCGAGTTGGCGGCGAATGATCCTTCGCACATAACGCAAACGACATCAGCAGCGTTTTTACTGAAGCAATGCTGACAGGCGATCATCTAACATTCCTTCTTTTGCGGTCCTTGCCGATTTCAATTCGAATTTAATGCCTTAAAAACCAATTTAATGGTCGTCCCGCTTGGCTCAAGTAATATGTCAACGCGGAAAGAGCAATCGTCGGACGGGCCGGAGAGGCTATACAAATGTGGATTGTTCAAGTCGCCCTCAAGCGGCCCTACACGTTTATCGTGCTGGCATTTCTCATTGCGATCTTCGGTTCGCTGGCGGCGGTGCGGACGCCGACCGACATCTTCCCCAGCATCAATATTCCTGTTGTCAGCGTGGTCTGGACCTATTCCGGGCTGCTGCCGAAAGACATGTCCGACCGCGTCATCTACTATTACGAACGCCAGCTGACCTCGCAGGTCAACGGCATCCAGCATACCGAGTCGCAGTCCCTGAACGGCTACGGCGTCGTCAAGATCTTCTTCCAGAAGGGCGTCGACATCGGGGCTGCGCTCGCTCAGGTGACCGCCGTGTCGCAGACCGTCCTAAAGCTCCTGCCGGCTGGCATCACTCCGCCCTATGTCCTCAGCTACAACGCATCGAGCGTGCCGATCCTCAATCTGGCGCTATCGAGCAAGAAACTTCCGCAAGATAAGCTGTTCGATCTTGGCCAGAATTTCATTCGCCCACAGCTCGCAACCGTCGATGGCGCCGCACTGCCTTCCCCTTATGGCGGCAAAATTCTTCAGGCTCAGGTCGACCTCGATCAGCGGGCGATGCAATCGCACAATGTGTCGGCCGACGATGTCGTCAACGCGATCTCCGCGCAAAATTTGGTCCTTCCAGCCGGTACGCAAAAGATCGGCAAATTCGAGTGGAACGTTGGCCTCAATGCCAGCCCAACTGTGCTGGACCGGATCAATGACCTCCCGGTGAAGAAGGTCGACGGCACAGTCATTCATGTCCGCGACGTCGCCTATGCGCATGACGGCTCGCCGCCGCAGACCAATATCGTTCGGGTTAATGGCGCTAAGGCCGTGCTGATGTCGATACTGAATGCCGGGTCGGCCTCGACCCTGGACATTATCGCCGGCGTCAAGGCGCGGCTGCCCAGGATCGAGGCGGGATTGCCGTCTGGGCTCGATCTCCACACCGTTGGTGACCAGTCGCCCTTTATTAGAGCCGCCGTCACCGGCGTGGTTCGCGAAGGCGCCATTGCGGCGGCGTTGACCGGATTGATGATCCTGCTGTTCCTCGGAAGTTGGCGCTCGACCATCATCATCATGATCGAGATCCCGCTCGCTATTCTGTTTTCGCTCGCCACGCTGTCGTTGTTGGGCGAAACGATCAATGTGATGACGCTCGGGGGGCTCGCGCTTGCGGTTGGAATCCTGGTCGATGACGGCACCGTCACCCTTGAGAATATCAACTGGCATCTCGAACAGGGCAAGTCGCTGGAACCGGCAATCATGGACGGGGCCCGGCAGATCGTCGTTCCGGCCTTCGTCACACTGGTCTGCATCTGCATCGTGTTCGCACCGATGTTCCAGCTTGCCGGCGTCGTCGGCTATCTGTTCAGGCCGTTGGCTGAAGCCGTCGTTTTCGCGCTTGTCGGCTCGTTCCTGCTGTCGCGCACCCTGGTCCCGACGCTGGCCAATTACTTGCTGGGTGTTCCGCACCTGGCCCACGGCGCCGATGGTTCCGCGCGTCCGCTCGCTTCATCGCGCAATCCGCTGAAGCGCTTCCAACTCGGATTCGAGCATCGGTTTGAGCAAATCCGCGACGGGTACCACAGACTTCTCTCGGCCGCTCTCGGGCGTCCCAAGTTGTTTGCCGCTGGATTCCTGGCGTGTGCCGTGTCGTCGTTCGTTTTGGTACCATTTCTCGGGCAGAATTTTTTTCCGTCCGTCGATGCCGGGCAAATCCTGATCCATGTGCGTTCGCAAGCCGGGACGCGTATCGAGGAAACCGCGCGCCTGTGCGACGAAGTCGAACAGAAAATTCGCCAGATGATCCCGCCGAATCAGCTCGCGAGCGTCGTGACCAATATGGGGCTGCCGATCAGCGGCATCAACATGGCCTACAACAATACCGGCACGATCGGTCCATCGGATGCGGATATTCTCATCTCGCTCCATAAAAACCACCCGCCGACGGCCGATTACGTCAAGCAGTTGCGGACACTGCTGCCGCAGACATTCCCCGGCACAACCTTCGCATTCCTGCCGGCTGACATCGTTGCGCAGATCCTCAATTTCGGCCTGCCGGCGCCGATCGATCTGCAAGTGATCGGAACGAAGCAGGAAGCCAATTACGCGTATGCGACTGACCTCCTCAAGCAAATCCGCAAGGTGCCCGGGATCGCCGACCTGCGCATCCAGCAAACCTACAGCTATCCGCAAATCAATGTTGCGGTCGATCGGACGCTCGCGGACGAGGTTGGGCTGAGCCAGCGCGACGTCGCCGACAGCCTGCTGGTCACGCTGTCCGGCAGCGGCCAGGTGAAGCCGAATTTCTGGCTCAATACCAAGAACGGCGTGTCGTACCCGATCGTGGCGCAGGTGCCGCAGTACCGGATCGACACCATGTCCGATCTCGCCAATGTTCCGATCACGTCCAATAAATCCGGAACGCCGCAATATCTCGGCGGGCTGGCCGACTTTTCCGTCGGTCCGAGCGCTGGAGTCGTATCGCATTACGACGCTCAGCCGGTGATCGATGTCTACGGCGCAACCCAAGGACGAGATCTTGGCGCGGTCGCCTCCGACATCCGCCGCATTATCAGCGAGACCAAAAAGGACGTCCCGCCCGGCTCCTATGTGGCGCTGCGCGGGCAGGTCCAGACGATGACGAGCGCCTATGACCAGCTCTATCTCGGCCTGCTCGGCGCGATCGTGCTGATCTATCTGGTGATCACCGTCACTTTCCAATCCTGGCTCGATCCGCTTATTATCATTTCTGCATTGCCCGGGGCGCTCGCCGGCAGTGTCTGGATGCTTTTCATCACCGAGACGACGTTGTCGGTCCCTGCTCTGACGGGAGCGCTGATGTGCATGGGCATCGCGACAGCAAACAGCATTTTGCTGGTCAGTTTCGCGCGCGAAAAGCTCGAGGAAGGGTTGGACGCGACGGCCGCGGCGCTCGAAGCCGGGTTCACCCGTTTTCGACCGGTGCTGATGACCGCGCTGGCGATGGTCATCGGCATGATGCCGATGGCATTCGCGATGGGTGAAGGCGGCGAGCAGAACGCTCCGCTCGGGCGAGCCGTGATCGGCGGACTACTTATCGCAACGTTGGCGACGCTGTTTTTCGTCCCCACGGTGTTCAGCCTTTTGCATCACCGCCATAGTGGGGCGCCCGAG
>JAQGKC010000370.1 GCA_028290305.1 Bradyrhizobium sp. | reverse complement strand
TCTCCCGTTCTTCGATGCGCACCATCGGCAATTTCTGGGTCGATGTGACGCGCTGCACGCTCTATGTCCTCTTGCCGATCTGCGTCGTCTACACGCTGTTCCTGGTCTGGCAGGGCATTCCGCAGACTCTCGGCGCCTATGTCGACGCGACGACGCTGGAAGGCGCCAAGCAGACCATCGCGGTCGGCCCGGTGGCCTCGCAGGTGGCGATCAAGATGCTCGGCACCAATGGCGGCGGCTTCTTCAATGCCAACGCCGCGCATCCGTTCGAGAACCCGACGGCATTGTCGAACTTCGTCCAGATGATCTCGATCTTCGCGCTCGGCGCCGCCCTGACCAACGTGTTTGGCCGCATGGTCGGCAATCAGCGTCAGGGTTGGGCAATTCTGGGCGTCATGGGTGTGCTGTTCATCGCCGGCGTCATCGTCACCTATTGGGCGGAAGCGGGCGGCACCACCGCGCTCCATGCGCTCGGGCTGACCGGCGGCAACATGGAAGGCAAGGAAGTCCGCTTCGGCATCGTTGCCTCCTCGTTGTTCGCGGTGATCACCACGGCCGCCTCGTGCGGTGCGGTCAACGCGATGCATGACAGCTTTACCGCGCTTGGCGGCATGATTCCGCTGATCAACATGCAGCTCGGCGAAATCATTGTCGGCGGCGTCGGCGCCGGTCTCTACGGCATGCTGCTGTTCGTCGTGCTGGCGATCTTCGTCGCAGGATTGATGGTCGGCCGTACCCCGGAATATGTCGGCAAGAAGATCGAGGCACGCGAAGTCAAGATGGCAATGCTCGCCATCCTGGTGCTGCCGCTGATGTATCTCGGCTGGACCGCCGTGGCTGTCGTGCTGCCGTCGGCGGTCGCGTCGATGGCCAATTCAGGCCCGCATGGCTTCACCGAGGTGCTCTATGCCTTTACCTCGGCGACCGGCAATAACGGCTCGGCCTTCGCCGGCCTCTCCGGCAATACCTTCTTCTACAACCTGACGCTGGCGAGCTCGATGTTCGTCGGCCGCTTCTTCATGATCGTGCCGGCGATGGCACTGGCGGGTTCGCTGGCCGGCAAGAAGTCCATACCGCCGTCGGCCGGCACGTTGCCGACGACGGGCGGCCTGTTCGTCGGTCTCGTCGTCGGCGTGATCCTGATCATCGGCGGCCTGACCTTCTTCCCCGCGCTGGCGCTGGGGCCGATCGTCGAGCACCTCGCGATGAACGCCAACACCCTGTTCTGATCGATCTCATTTTCGGAGTTACGTCCATGGAAACCATGAAACTGCAAAAGCGGGTGCCGGTCTCGGCGATGCTCGACCCGAAGATCGTGATCCCTGCGATCGGATCGGCTTTCGTCAAACTCGATCCGCGGCTGATGATCAAGAACCCGGTGATGTTCGTGGTCGAGGTTGTCGCCGCGTTGACGACCGTCATCTTCCTGCGCGAAGTGGTGACGGGCGGCGAGAGCCTCGGATTCACCTTCCAGATCATCCTATGGCTGTGGTTCACGGTGCTGTTCGCCAACTTCGCCGAGGCTGTCGCGGAGGGCCGTGGCAAGGCGCAGGCGGAATCGCTCAAGAAAACCCGCACCGAAAGCCAGGCCAAGCTCTTGGCAGGCTCCGACAAGACCTATCGGCTTGTATCCGGCACCAGCCTCAAGGTCGGCGATGTCGTTCTGGTCGAGGCCGGCGACAACATTCCGTCCGACGGTGAAGTGATCGAAGGTGTCGCCTCCGTCAACGAGGCCGCGATCACCGGCGAGTCAGCTCCCGTGATCCGGGAGTCCGGCGGCGACCGCTCGGCGGTCACCGGCGGCACGCAGGTTTTGTCCGACTGGATTCGCGTCCGGATCACCGCGGCGCAGGGATCGACCTTCATCGATCGCATGATCAAGCTGGTCGAGGGCGCCGAACGGCAGAAGACGCCGAACGAAATCGCGCTCAATATCCTGCTCGCCGGCCTCACCATCATCTTCGTGTTCGCGACCGTCACGATTCCGAGCTATGCCGCCTACGCCGGCGGCTCGATCTCGGTGGTCGTGCTGGTGGCATTGTTCGTGACGTTGATTCCGACCACCATCGGCGCGCTGCTGTCGGCGATCGGCATCGCCGGCATGGACCGGCTGGTGCGCTTCAACGTGCTGGCGATGTCGGGCCGCGCGGTCGAGGCCGCCGGCGACGTCGATACGCTGTTGCTGGACAAGACCGGCACCATCACGCTCGGCAACCGCCAGGCTACAGCGTTCCAGCCGGTGCGCGGCGTCACCGAGCAGGAGCTTGCGGATGCGGCGCAGTTGGCTTCGTTGGCCGATGAGACCCCGGAAGGCCGCTCCATCGTCGTGCTCGCGAAGGAAAAATACGGCATCCGCAGCCGCGACATGGCGGAACTCAACGCAACGTTCATTCCGTTCACCGCGCAGACCCGCATGAGCGGCGTCGACGCCGGTGCATCGTCGGTCCGCAAGGGCGCGGTCGATGCGATCCTGAACTACATCGGCGGCGGCACGGCGCAAACCATGGCGTCCGGAAATGCCGTTCGGGCGATACAGCCCTCGCTCAATTCCGACACCGCCCGCGAGATCCAATCGATTTCGGACGAAATCGCGAAAGCTGGCGGCACGCCGCTCGCCGTCGCCAAGGATGGTCGTCTGCTCGGCGTCGTCCACCTGAAAGACATCGTCAAGGGCGGTATCCGCGAGCGCTTCGCCGAACTGCGCCGCATGGGCATCCGTACCGTGATGATCACCGGCGACAACCCGATGACGGCGGCGGCGATTGCGGCGGAAGCCGGCGTCGATGATTTTCTCGCGCAGGCGACGCCCGAGGATAAGTTGAAGCTCATTCGCGACGAGCAGGCCAAGGGCAAGCTGGTTGCGATGTGCGGCGATGGCACCAACGATGCGCCCGCGCTGGCGCAGGCCGACGTCGGCGTCGCCATGAACACCGGCACCCAGGCGGCGCGCGAGGCCGGCAACATGGTCGATCTCGACTCCAATCCGACCAAGCTGATCGAGGTGGTCGAGATCGGCAAGCAGCTCTTGATGACCCGTGGCGCGCTGACCACGTTCTCGATCGCCAATGACGTGGCGAAGTATTTCGCCATCATCCCCGCCATGTTCCTGGCGTTCTATCCGCAGCTCGGTGTTCTCAACGTCATGCATCTGGCGAGCCCGCAGAGCGCCATCCTGTCGGCGATCATCTTCAATGCGCTGATCATCATCGCGTTGATTCCGCTGGCCTTGAAAGGCGTCGCCTATCGCGCCATCGGGGCCGGCGCGTTGCTACAGCGCAACCTGATGATCTACGGCGTCGGCGGTATCATCATTCCGTTCATCGGCATCAAGGCCATCGACCTCATCGTCAACGCCTTGAATCTGGCCTGAGGAGAAGTGTCATGTTGAAAGAAATTCGCCCCGCCATCATCATTCTTGTCGTACTGACGCTGATCACGGGCCTTGCCTATCCGCTTGCCATGACCGCGATTGCGGGGGTGATCTTTCCGAAGCAGGCGCAGGGAAGCCTGATCGAGAGGGACGGCAAGGTGGTCGGCTCCGCCCTGATCGGGCAGGAGTTCAAGGACGACAAATACTTCCATGGCCGGCTGTCGGCGACGTCTGCGCCGGACCCGGCCGATTCCACCAAGACCGTCCCGGCGCCCTACAATGCGGCCAATTCGGGCGGATCCAACCTCGGCCCGACCAGCAAGGCCTTAAACGACCGGGTCAAGGAAGATGTCGACAAGCTGAAAGCCGAAAACCCCTTGGCGGCTGTTCCGATCGATCTCGTCACCACGTCCGGCAGCGGCCTGGACCCCGATATCTCGCCGGAGGGCGCGCTGTTCCAGGTGCCGCGCGTCGCCAAGGCGCGGAATTTGCCGGAAGATCGGGTCCGCCAGTTGGTCACGGAGAACACCGAAGGCCGTCTTGCCGGATTGCTCGGCGAGCCGCGCGTTAACGTATTGGCGCTTAACCTGGCGCTGGACGCGGCGGGGTCGAAATAGGGCCACCTAGGCGGTATCCGGCGTGAGGACTATATTGCCGTATGGCAAATCGAAGCCGCGACCCCAATAAACGACCCTCGCCGGATGCGCTGCTGGAGGCCGCCCGGCGAGAGAACGATCAGGCCGGCCGGCTCAAGATCTTCGTCGGCGCGGCACCCGGCGTCGGCAAGACCTATGAAATGCTGCAGAGCGCGCATGCCAAGCTGAAAGCCGGCGCCGATGTCGTCGTCGGCGTCGTCGAGACCCACGGACGGGCGGAGACGGAGGCGCTGCTGCAAGGCCTTGAGGTTCTCCCGCGCAAACGGCTCGAATACAAGGACCAGATTCTTGAGGAAATGGATCTCGATGCGCTGATCGTCCGTCATCCGCAGATCGCACTGGTCGACGAACTTGCCCACACCAATGCGCCGGGCAGCCGCCATCCCAAGCGCTACCTCGATGTCGAGGAACTGCTGAGCCACGGCATCGACGTCTATACAGCGGTCAATATCCAGCACATCGAAAGCCTCAACGACGTAGTCGCCCAGATCACGCATGTTCGGGTACGTGAGACCGTGCCGGATTCGGTGTTCGACCGCGCGGACGCGATCGAACTGATAGATCTCACGCCGGACGACCTGATTCAGCGGCTGAAGGAGGGCAAGGTCTACGTCCCCAAACAGGCCGAGCGTGCGCTGGAGCACTATTTTTCGCCGGGGAATCTGACGGCGCTGCGCGAACTGGCGTTGCGGCGGACCGCCGAGCGCGTCGACGAACAGCTACTGAACCATATGCAGGCCAACGCGATCGCCGGCCCCTGGGCCGCGGGCGAGCGCATCCTGGTTTGCCTCAACGAAGACCCGCGCGCGGCCGGACTGGTACGCTACACCAAGCGGCTGGCGGACCGCCTGCATGCGCCCTGGACCGCGATCAGCATCGAGACGCGGCGGAGCCTGCAACTGACCGACGAGCAACGTGACCGGCTTGCCGATACGTTGCGTCTGGCGGAAGCGCTGGGCGGCGAGGCACTCACCATTCCCGGCGTCGGGCGCCGCATTGCCGATGACGTGATCGGTTTCGCGCACGCCAATAACGTGACGCAGATCATCATCGGCAAGGCGACGCGCTCCCGATGGTTCGAAATCATCCGCGGCTCGGTGGTGCATGACCTGGTGCGGCGCGCGGGCAATATCAGCGTCAACGTCATCGCGGGCAATGAACTGCCTTCCGGACCTGTCACGAAAACCGCGGTGCAGACCGCGGCTCGACCCGAGCCATTCGACCCGCGGCCCTATCTGATGGCGCTGGCGATCGTGGCCGTCGGCCTCGTCGCGGCCAAGCTGATCCAGCCGATATTCGGCATCGAGAATGTCGATCTCGTGTTTCTGACGGCCGTGGTCAGCGTGGCGGTTCGCTTCGGCCTGTGGCCATCATTACTGGCCAGCGTCGCGGGCTCGCTGTGTTACAATTTCTTCTTTTTGCCGCCGGTCTACACCTTCACGATCACCGATCCGACCAATGTTGCGGCGTTCTTCTTCTTCATGCTGATCGCGATCCTGGTTTCCAATGTCGCGGCACGCGTCCGCACCCAGGCCGTCTCTGCGATCGGCAGGGTGCGGACAACCGAGTCGCTTTACGCCTTCAGCCGCAAGCTTGCGGGTACCGCGACGCTGGACGATGTGTTGTGGGCGACCGCCTACCAAATCGCCTTGATGCTCAGGGTACGGGTGGTCTTGTTGTTGCCCGAGGACGGCGTCCTGACCGTGAAGGCGGGCTATCCGCCCGAGGATCAACTGGACAAGGCCGATCTTGCCGCCGCGAACTGGGCGTGGGGTAACGACCGCTCGGCCGGGCGCGGCTCCGATACGCTGCCGGGCGCCAAGCGTCTGTTCCTGCCGATGCGAACCGGGCGCGGACCGATCGGCGTCATCGGCATCGATGACGACAGGACGGGCCCGCTGCTGACGCCGGATCAGCGCCGCCTGCTGGACGCGCTGGTGGATCAGGGCGCGCTTGCGATCGAACGGGTGCAGCTGGTCGAGGACATGGATCGGGTCAAGCGCACCGTGGAGTCGGACCGGTTGCGCGCGGCGCTGCTGACTTCGATCTCGCACGATCTCAAGACGCCGCTGGCTTCGGTTCTCGGCGCCGCCAGCACGATGCGCGATCTCGCAAGCGGCCTGACCGATGCGGAAAAGCGGGATCTGCTCGCCACCGTGATCGACGAGTCCGAGCGGCTCAATCGCTTCATCGCCAATCTGCTCGATATGACCAAGCTGGAATCCGGCGCCATCGTGCCGAATACGGCGCGGCATGATATCGGTGAGATCGTCGGCAGTGTCTTGCGGCGCGCCAGCAAGATCCTCGCGCATCACAATATTTCGCTCGAACTCGCCGCCGATCTGCCGATGCTGGAGCTCGATGCAGTGCTGTTCGAGCAGGTGCTGTTTAACATCCTGGACAACGCGGCGAAATATGCGCCCGCGGACACCACGATATCGATCCGGAGTGTGCGGGACAGGGATTCGATATCGCTGCAAATCATCGACGAAGGTGACGGCATTCCGCCGGCGGAGCTTGAGAGTGTGTTTGACAAATTCTATCGCGCGCAAAAAGGCGACCATGTCCGCCCCGGTACCGGCCTCGGGCTGGCGATTTCCCGCGGTTTCGTCGAGGCGATGCATGGCACGATCTCGGCCGCCAACCGCATCGATCGGAGCGGCGCCGTGCTGACCATCAAACTGCCGATTCCGGCGGCCTCTGCCGCGTTGGATACCGCCGCATGAGTGCTGCCCCCATCAAAGTCCTGGTCATCGACGATGAGCCGCCGATCCGCAAGCTGCTGCGGATGGGGCTGAGTACACAAGGGTACGAGATCCTGGAAGCCTCCAACGGCAGAAACGCGCTCGAATTGCTGGGCCAGGATCCCGCCTTGATCATTCTCGATCTAGGCCTGCCCGATATCCAGGGCCATGAATTGCTGCGCATGATCCGCGGGCGCAACGACAGCGTTCCGATTGTGGTGCTGTCGAGCCGCGGCGATGAGGCGGGCAAGGTCCAGGCGCTCGATCTCGGCGCTGACGACTATCTCACCAAGCCGTTCGGAATGGATGAATTGCTTGCCCGCATGCGCGCGGCGTTGCGGCATCAATTGCAGGTCCATGGCGAGCGTCCGGTGTTTCGATCCGGCGACCTCTCCGTCGATCTGGTGCGGCGCATCGTCAAGATAGGCGACAGGGACGTCAAGCTGTCGCCCAAGGAATACGAATTGTTGCGCGTGCTGGTGCAGCACGCCGGCAAGGTCTTGACCCACAGATTTCTCCTGAAGGAGCTGTGGGACGAACTGACCGACGCGCAATATCTGCGGGTCTATGTGCGCCAGCTCCGGCAGAAGATCGAAGCCGATCCGGAACGCCCGCAATTCGTGCTGACCGAAACGGGGATTGGCTATCGATTGAAGGCGGCGGACTGATTCTGCGGTCGTTATCCCCGCGTGAGCGCAGGCGATAGTGATCCCGTTCCTAAAAACGGAACCTTCTTCATCCGCGCAGATTATTTTCCCACAACCGGGAGAATAGTCATGGCACGCAAATATTCGAAAAAAGCATCCGCCAAGGTCGGGCGCGCAATGAAGAAGCGCAAGGCCGGCACTTTGAAGAGCGGCCGCTCGGGCCGGAAGGTCAAGAGCCGCAAGCAGGCGATCGCGATCGGTTTGTCCGAGGCGAGGGCCGAAGGAAGGAAAGTCCCGAAGAAGACCTCGAAGAAAAAGAAGACGGCCAAGAAGCGCAAGTCGAAGCGGTAGTGCCCTTCGAGCGGCGTCTCTTACAACTTAGCGATCCAACAATGGTAGTCGTCATTCCGGGGCGCGCGAAGCGCGAGCCCATCCATAACCACCGCAGGGACTATGGATTCCGGGCCTGCGCCAAGTGGCGCATCCCGGAATGACGAGCGTTTGATATTGTAGTCAGAAAGCGCTCTCAGCTCGCCTTCCGCGCCCGCGCAGCCGAACGATGGGCTTTCTTGGCGGGGCGATGCGTCGCCCGGCGGGCCGGGGAACGGGCCGATCGCTTGGCCGAGGCCTTGCCTTTCAGGCTCTGCTTAAGCGCGTCCATCAGGCTGATCACGTTGTCGGGCCGTTCCTCGGGCTCGGCGGCCTTGACCGGCTTGCCGGCGGCCTTGCGTTTCACCAGCGTCTTCAGCGCGGTCTCGTATTCGTCCTTGAATTTCGAGGGTTGGATATGCGCGGCCTTGGTGTCGAGGATATGGCCCGCGAGTTCGATCATGTCCTTCGATATCTTCGGATTCTTGATGTCGTCGAAATACTCGTGCTCGTCGCGCACCTCATACGGATATCGCAACGTGATGCCGAGTAGGCCCTTGCCCAGTGGCTCGATTGCGATGACATGCTCGCGGTTGGTCAGGACGATGCGGGCCAATGCGGTGCGGTCCCGGTCCTTCATGGCATCGCGGATCACGGCGAAGGCCTCGATGCCGGCCTTGCCGTCGGGCGCTATGTAATAGGGATGATTGAGGTAACGCTTGTCGATCTCGTCCTTCGGCACGAAGCTGTCGATGTCGATGGTATGGCTGCTTTCGATCTGAACGGCGTCAAGCTCTTCCTTTTCGACCTCGACATATTCGCCCTTTTTCAATTCGTAGCCGCGGCCTTTCTGGTCACTTTCGACGACGTCGCCGGTCTCGGCATCGACCATCTGCTGCTTCAGCCGGTTGCCGGTTTCCCTGTTGATCATGTGGAAGCGGGTTTTGTCTGACGATGTCGAGGCCGGGTAGAGCAAGACCGGGCATGATACGAGGGAAAGCTTCAGGGAGCCTTTCCAATAGGCGCGAGCGGCCATTACAATCTCCGGCTTGGTAGGGGTTAAAAGGAAACGGGAACTTTCAACTGATATTAGGGGTTTTGGTTCCGGGTCCCTGCCGTCGTGCGAGACGGTGGCTCCGACGCTTCATTTTCGTGAGGATTGATCGTGTCCTTGAGAAACCTGTCCACCTATCGAAAAAAGCGCGATTTCGAAAAGACCGCCGAGCCCAGCGGCGACGTCAAAGTCGCGCCTTCGAAGCAGCGGCGGTTCGTGATCCAGAAGCACGATGCGAGCCGGCTGCATTACGACCTGCGGCTGGAGTTCGACGGCGTCTTCAAATCCTGGGCGGTGACGCGGGGTCCTTCGCTCGATCCGCACGACAAGCGGTTGGCGGTCGAGGTGGAAGATCATCCGCTCGATTACGGCGATTTCGAAGGTACTATTCCGAAGGGCCAGTATGGCGGCGGCACCGTGCAGCTTTGGGACCGCGGCTATTGGGAATCTGACGATCCGGAACGGGGATACAAGAAGGGCGATCTGAAATTCACGCTGCGCGGCGAAAAGCTGCATGGCAGCTGGGTGCTGGTGCGCATGCGCAATGACCGCAGCGGCGGCAAACGGACCAACTGGCTATTGATCAAGCATCGCGACGATTTCGCCAGGGAAGGCGAAGCCAATAAAATTCTCGATGCCGACGAATCCGTCGCATCGGGACGGTCGATGGAGCAGATTGCGGAAGGCAAAGGCAAAGCGCCAAAGCCGTTCATGACGGCGAAGTCCGGCCGCGCGAAGGCTGATGCGGTCTGGAATTCGAATCGCGGCGACGCCGCCGAGGCGCGCGCGGAGAACAAGGTCGACCCGCCGGCGAAGGCATCCAAGGGCAAGAGAGTCGCCGCGATGCCGGATTTCGTTGCGCCGCAGCTCTGCATCTCGGTCGATCGTCCGCCGGGCGGCGAAGGATGGTGTCACGAGATCAAGTTCGACGGCTACCGGGTACAATTGCGCGTCGAGGATGGCGCCGCCGCGCTGAAGACCCGCAAAGGGCTGGACTGGACGGAGAAATTCCAGGCCATCGCGAGGGAAGGAAATTCACTCCCCGACGTGCTGATCGACGGCGAGATCGTCGCGCTCGACCATAACGGCGTGCCGGATTTTTCTACGCTGCAGGCGGCCCTTTCCGACGGCAAGACCGACAATCTCATCTTCTTTGCGTTCGACCTGTTGTTTGCCAATGGGGAAGATCTGCGCCGCGTGCCGCTCGGCGAGCGCAAGGCGCAGTTGAAGCAATTGCTGGAAGCGCGGGCCAAAGGCAACGCCAAATTGATCCGCTATGTCGCGCATTTCGAGAGCGGAGGCGACGCCATCTTGCAGTCGGCGTGCAAGCTGTCGCTGGAGGGTATCGTCTCGAAGAAACTCAGCGCGCCCTATCAGTCCGGCCGCTCCGAGAACTGGACCAAAGCCAAATGCCGCGCCGGACATGAAGTCGTCCTCGGCGGCTGGAAAACCACTAACGGAAAATTCCGTTCGCTGATGGCGGGTGTCCATCGCGGCGATCATCTGGCCTTTGTCGGCATCGTCGGCACCGGATTTGGGCAGGACAAGGTCAGGCGTATCATGCCGGCGCTGAAGGCCGCGGCGTCTAACGAGAACCCTTTCGGCGGCAAGGATGCGCCGCGCAAGACCCGCGACGTGCATTGGCTGAAACCTGAACTCGTCGCCGAGATCGAATTCGCAGGCTGGACCGACGCCGGCAATATACGGCAGGCTGCGTTCAAGGGGCTGCGCCAGGACAAGCCGGCCGATGAGGTAACGGCGGAGAAGCCGGCCATGACCACCATCGCCAAACCCGCCGGGAAGACTGCCTCCAAATCCGGGAATGCGAAGGCCGGCAAACCGGGCAAGGCGCAGTCCACGCCTGCGGCGGGCAAATCCGCGGAGGTGATGGGCGTGATTATTTCCAAGCCCGACAAGGAGCTGTGGCCGGACGGCGGCGACGGCGAAGCTGTCACCAAGCTCGATCTCGCCCGTTATTTCGAGGCGGTGGGTGGCTGGATGATCGGCCATTTAAAGGGCCGGCCCTGCTCCGTGGTGCGCGCGCCAGATGGCATCGGCGGCGAGCGCTTCTTTCAGCGCCATGCAATGCCCGGCACTTCGAACCTGCTGGAATTGGTCAAGGTCTCCGGCGATCGAAAACCATACTTGCAGATTGATCGCGTCGAGGGACTCGCCGCCGTGGCCCAGATCGGCGGTCTCGAACTGCATCCGTGGAATTGCGCGCCGGATGCGCCGGATATACCGGGGCGGCTGGTGTTCGATCTCGACCCCGCGCCGGAGGTCGAATTTACCGATGTCATCGAGGCCGCCAAGAACATGCGGCAGCATCTGACAGACCTCGGCCTGGAGAGTTTCTGCAAGACCACTGGCGGCAAGGGCCTTCACGTGGTGACGCCGTTGGCCTACGGCGCAAAGGACAAGGTGACATGGAAGGAGGCCAAGGCCTTCGCGCAGGGCGTCTGCCAATCGATGGCGGAGGAAGATCCCGAGCGCTATCTGCTCAACATGTCGAAGAAGCTGCGCAAGGGAAAGATCTTCCTCGACTATCTGCGCAACGACCGCATGGCGACCGCGGTCGCGGTGCTGTCGCCCAGGGCGCGCGAAGGCGCCACCGTCTCGATGCCGCTGACCTGGGCGCAGGTGCGCGGTGATCTCGATCCAAAACGCTACACGGTGCGGACCGTGCCGGCGCTGCTCGCCAAGACCAAGGCGTGGGAAGGTTACGATGACGCGGCGTCATCGATAAAGCCTGCGATCAAGAAATTGGCGGCGCGGAAATGAGATGAGGTGATTGAAAGATGGCTGTCATCACCCGCGCACGCGGGTGATCCAGTATCCCGGAGCGCCGATGATAAATCGCGAACGCTCCGGAATGCTGGATACTCCGCTGGAGCCTGTCATCGGGCTCGCCGAAGGCGAGACCCGGTGGCGGAGTATGACGGTCTATTGTTGGGATGCGCAGGGTGAAAGTAGGCTGGCTAAGCGACACCCTGCGATCTACAAAACCTAAAGTCTTCCGAGCAGTAGCAGGATCAGCAGGATGACGATCACGAGGCCGAGGCCGCCGCCGCCATAATATCCGGTGCCGTAAAACGGCCCGCCGCCGACGCCGCTAAAGCCGCCCAGCAGGGCGATAACGAGAATAATGAGAATGATCGTTCCAATTGACATGTAGCATCTCCTCCAGCCCGGCAGTCGGCACCTGTTGCTCTGCCTTCAGCAAAAAACGAACGGGAACCCGTAAGGTTCCTTTTTCATGCTGCCATTCATCCGGCTTCCCCTTTTTTTCGAACGATGTGGAATTAGATGAGGTTGGGTTAGTTGGGATTTTCAAATGTCCGCACCTCTAGTCGTTTCGATTCCGCATCGCCTCGGCCGCGAAGAGGCAACGCGCCGCCTGAAGGCGGGTTTGACGCGCGCAGCTTCCAGCATCCCCGTGTTGAAAGTCGACGAAGAACGATGGGAGGAGAATCGCATGATCTTTCGCGTCCGCGCGATGGGGCAGGCGGCGTCAGGCCATCTCGATGTGGCGGATGATCATGTCCGGCTGGAAGTGACGTTGCCCTGGCTGTTGCAGCGATTTGCAGAAGTCGCCCAGGTGGCGATCAGGAATCGGGGCAATCTGTTGCTGACCAAACGAAGCTGAGCGGACTGCCATCGATATTGCTCTGCAATAAAAAGCTGTGAAGAAATTGCTCGCAACTCACGGCGACACCTTGTGGGTAACGAATTTTCCGGAATATTGAATCCTGTGCGGGGTTGGGAACCGACCTCTTAGTTGTCGGCACGATATCCGCCATGCCGCCCGGCCGTCGATCCCGGGCGGCCTTTCGCGTTTTAGCCCCGCTTCAAGCCCGGATACGTTTTCGCGCCGGCTTCAAGGCACCTTCGAATCTGGCCTTCAGCACCGCGACCGGCAGCTGCCGGAACAGCGTGGCGAGACGCAGTTCGGTGCCGCTGATGCCTTCGATGGAATAGCCGTTCAGGTTAAGCGAGCCGTCAAAAGCTTCTGCGCGCGGCCAGGCACGGCCGCCCTGCGACAACGGGGCTGACGATTTTGCGACGGCTGTTATCGCGGCGTCGCGGCCACGGCGTCGTGCGAAGGCGATGACATGATCGCTATGCGGTCCGGTAATCTGCAGCGGCTGATAATCGCCGTGAGTGAACACATCGGCAAGTTCAGTCCGCAGCTTCAGGAGATGCCTGGTCCATGCCAGCTTGATATGACCATTGGACCAGTTGTGCGTGAGGCTTTCCCAATCGGGATTATCCATCGACGCCAGCACGGAAGCGCGCTCCGCAAAATCCACCGGCCGACGATTATCCGGATCGACCAGCGACAGGTCCCAGAACTCCGTCCCCTGATAGAAATCGGGCACGCCTGGCATCGTCGCCTTCAGCGTGATCTGACTGAGCGAATTCAGTGCCCCCAACAGCGAGACACGCTGTGCCAATGTTTCAAGCGAATTCAGAAATTCTGCCGAGACCGAGCGATCCAGAATACGCTGGAGGAACGTCCGCAATCCCGCCTCGTAGGCTTCGTTGGGATTAAGCCAGCTGGTTTCCTGCTTGCCCTCGCGCGCCGCTTTCAACGCATAGGCCCGCATCCGCTCCAGAAACGCATGATCGCGTTCGCCCGATGGCCACGCGCCAAGCAGCGCCTGATACAGCATGTATTCAAACGTTGCGGAAGGCGCACGCATCTCGCCTTCGATGACGAGGTGCGGCGCGTTCAGGATTTTCCATCGCGCGACAGCGCTGGCCCATTCGCCGGGAAATTCGGTCAGCGCCATCAATCGGGCGCGGGCGTCTTCGCCGCGTTTGGTGTCGTGCGTCGCTGTCGCCGTCATGCCATGCGGCCACTCTTTGGAACGAACCTTCGTGGCCTCGTGAAAGGCATCGAGCGAAAGTGCCCTGGCTGCCGGGTCGCCACCGACCTCGTTGAGGGCGAGCAGGCGGTGGTAGCGATAGAACGTAGTGTCCTCGAGCGACTTCGCCATGACAGGGCCGGTAAACTGCTGGACCTTGAGGGCGAAACGGCGAACGCGCGGCGCGCTGTGCGGGGCGCGGCCGGGCTTGATCAAATCCATCGTCAGCGTATCTCGCAGAAAATCGAAGATGCCTTCGTCGGCGGCGAACCATTCGGCGCGCGCCTTTTCGATCGTCTCCGAAACCAGCGCGCGGTCGTGTCCTGTTGCATCGGTCGACGTCAGATAGGTGCGATAGACCGGGAAATGCAGGACATAGAGTTCGAGCGCCTGCCGCAGGCTGTCGGCAGAATAGTCGCGGGTGGAGTAATGTCCACCGGCGATACGCGCGAGCAGGCGCCTCAGCACCGTGAATTCGCTGGTCAGCAAGGTCTCGAGAACCCTGCGCTTGGCCTCCTTCAAGACCGGCTCTAACCTTGGCGGCATATTGCTGATTTGTCGCCAGATCTCATCGAGCGGGTCGAGGCCTTTGCCGTCGACCAGCGCTTGGGTGATGGCATTCAGCCATTCATAGCCGGTGGTGCCGTGAACGCCCGTGAAGGGATGCAGCTTTTCATGTTCACCGAGAATTTTTTCGATCACCGTATAAAACGGCTTGGCAGTTTTTCCCTGCGCATTCCGGATCAGGCGGCGCAGGCGCTGAAAATATTGCGCGGGATCGCGCAAGCCATCGATGTGATCGAGCCGCAGTCCCTGCAGTTTGCCTTCCGCGATCAGTTTTTTGACCAGGCGATGGATGGCGTCGAATGTGCCGGCATCCTCGACGCGCAGTCCGGCCAGCGTGTTGATATCGAAGAAGCGCCGGTAATTGATGTCGCTGGACGCGAGCCGCCAGTGACCGAGCTTGTAGTGCTGGCGTTCCAGCAGATGATGCAGCGCCAGGATTTGCGAAGCGCGATCCGGTCCTGCCCGATAGGCGCTAAGCCCGCGCGCGATAATATCGGCGCTGCCGGCGATAGCTTTCAACTCCGCCTTGAAGGCGGGCGCCTCCTGGCGATTGGGATGGCGCAATCCCTTGTAGCGCGATGCAAGGTCGAGAATATTTTTCCCCGCTGCGCCATCTTCCGCGCCCGCTTCCTTTACGATCGCGCGTAAAATCTCGCTATAGCGCTCCGGCGCGATCGGCAGGCGGTGCTCGAAATACCAGGCCGAAAAACTGCCTTCGTCGGAATCGTAGCGAAGTTCGATCTCGCCTTTCTCCAGCGCCTCGCCATAGGACGAGCCGGTGATCGGCAGCAGCACGCCGCCCCGGGCCCGGTACGGCAATATATCCCAGTCGATGTCGAACGATACCGCATGCGGCGAGGCCGGACCCCATTCCAGCACGTCGAGCCACCATGGATTGTCGGCGAAATGCACGCCGACATGGTTTGGAACGAAATCGAGAATCAGACCGAGGTCATGCTGCTGCAGCGCCTGGCTCAGCCTGTCAAAGCCGGCCTCGCCGCCGAGCTCCGGATTGAGCTTGGTGTGATCAATGATGTCGTAGCCATGGGTGCTGCCCTTGCGCGCCTTCATAAAGGGCGACGCATAGAGATGCGTGATACCCAGCGCCTTGAGATAGGGGACGACGGCCGCAGCCGCGTCGAAATCGAAGTTCGCGGTGAGCTGCAGGCGGTAGGTTGCGATCGGAATGGCCGGAGGCATTATCGACCTCCGATGCGCCAGAACACCGACCATGGCGGGATGATATTGCCGGTCTCGCCACCCCAGATTTGGGCGCCGGTCATTTCGCCTGGTTCGTGGGCGATCTTGACAGGTGACAGGTTGGCTCTCAGTCGAAGTGTCGCGCCATCACCCATGCGCCAGCTCGCCGTCAGCAAGCCGTTGTCCGACACATGTGCATCGCCGAAGGCCGCGCCGGCCAGCCGGGGAACGATTTCTCTCCGTCGGATCGAAAGCAGCTCCTGCACCAGCGCGAGCCGCTGGTGTCCCGTCGCCACGTTTCGCTCATCCCAATCCAGTACCGCGGATTGAAAGGTCGATGGACCAAGCGGATCCGGAATCTCATCGCCGTATTTCGCATAGGCTCCGGTGAATTCCTTGCGTCGGCCCTTGCGAACGGCCTCCGCGAGGTCACCGTGGAAATCGCAGAAGAACGGAAACGGCGTTTTCGAACCCCATTCCTCGCCCATGAACAGCATGGGGATCATTGGCGCCAACAACGTAATCGCCAGTGCGGCCTCGATCGCGCTGGCGCTTGCATTGCTTTCGAGCCGGTCGCCGAGGGCGCGGTTGCCGATCTGGTCATGGTTCTGCAGGAAGTTGATGAACGCGGTCGGGGTGAGTTCGCCGCTCGGCTCGCCGCGCAATTGCCCGCCGCGATGCGCGGACGCTTCACCCTGATAGACAAAGCCTGAGCCAAGCGCCCGTGCGACGTCGGTAAGCGGCGAGCGCCGATAGTCGCTGTAATAGCCGTGGGTTTCCCCTGTCAGCAGCACATGCCAGGCATGGTGATAATCGTCGTTCCACTGCGCGCGGTATTTGCCGCGCGGCGCGCCTTCGTCAGCATCGAGAAGGCTCGCGGCGTTGTCGTCGTTCTCAAGCACCAGATGAATATGCCGGCCTGTTTCGGTGGCGAGGTCGCCGACCGCGCGGCTGAGCTCGTGCAGCATCGAGATCTCGCCGGGCTCGGCGATGGCGTGCACTGCATCCAGCCGCAGCCCGTCGAAACGATATTCGCCCAGCCAGTACAGCGCGTTTTCAATGGCGAAGTCGCGCACCTCCCGCACCCGATAATCGATCGCGCTGCCCCAGGGGGTCTGCGCATCGGTAAAAAAGCTCGGCGCATACCGGCCGAGGTAATTTCCTTCGGGTCCGAAGTGATTGTAGACCACGTCGAGAAACACCATCAGCCCGCGCAGATGCGCCTCATCGATCAGGGCTTTGAGATCGTCGGGGCGTCCATAGGCGCTGTCGGGCGCGTACCACAGCACGCCATCATAGCCCCAGTTGCGTCGGCCTGCGAAATCCGCCAGCGGCATCAATTCCAGCGCGGTGATCCCGGTCGCGACCAGATGATCGAGCTTGCCGATCATGGCGCGGTAGGTGCCTTCTTGCGTGAAGGTGCCGACATGGGTTTCAATCGCCACTGTTTCCGGCCACGGGCGTCCACGCCAGTCCGAGGCACGCCACTTGTAGCTCGCGTGATCGATCACTTCGCTGGGGCCCGAAACATCATCGGGCTGAAAGGCGGAAGCCGGATCGGGCACATCGATCTCGTCGTCGATCCTGAATTTGTACCGAGAGCCGGCTCTTACGCCCGATATATCGGCTGAAAACCAGCCGTCTTCGCCGCGTCGCACGGGGTAGGATTTTTCCAGCAGCAGATCGACGCGTTTGGCCGCCGGCGCCCATAGACGAAACGACGCGCCGTCCGGCGTCAGCTTTGGGCCAAATCGCCGCGCATTCATGCCGAACCCGCAAATGCAAGAACCGAGCGGGGAGGCGCTTTTGCATCGCTTCCTGACGCAAAGTCCGCGGGCGCCTGTTTAACGTCCGCGGTGTTCAGCACCTGCAGCCAGGATTTGTATTCCGGCATCTTGGGGATCTTGAACGCGATCTCCTCGGGTGCGGCGTTCAGCACGATGAAAATCGGCGGCTGTCTTTGCTCGACAGGCCCGAGCACATAAGCGAGAAACCGGCCTTCCGGAAAATTCCAGTCCTGCTCCTTCATCTCTTCGGCCGCCGGCGTCAGCCACAACACGCCGTAGGATCCATCCGGGCGCCGTCCATCGAGCCAGCGGCGCGCGCGGATTTGCGGGAAACGCTTTCGTATCTCGGTCATGTGGCCGACGAAATCGATGAGATCGTCGCCATCCCGGCCAAGGCCTTCCCAGCCGACCCAACCTACCTCGTTGTCCTGGCAGTAGGCATTGTTGTTGCCGTTCTGGGTGTTGCCGACTTCATCGCCGGCCAGGATCAGCGGCAGGCCCTGCGCCAGCAGCAGGCACGCGAGCTGGTTTTTCCGAAGCTGGCGGCGAAGCGCGACAATCGCCGGATCGTCGGTCGGGCCTTCATGGCCGCAATTGTTGCTGTGGTTATCGCTGGAGCCGTCGCGATTGTCTTCGCCGTTGGCCTCGTTATGTTTTTCGTTGTAGCTGAACAGATCGGCCAGCGTGAAGCCGTCATGCACGGTGATATGATTGACGCCGGCGCGTGGCGCGCGGCCATCGTGGTTGAACAGGTCGGACGAGCCGGTCATGCGGCCCGACACTTCGCCAATCAGGCTGCCTTCGCCGCTCCAGTACCGTCGCATCGCACTGCGGTAACGGTCGTTCCATTCCGACCACTGCGACGGAAACGCGCCGACCTGATAACCGCCCATGCCGAGATCCCAGGGTTCGGCGACCAGCTTCACCGACGCGAGCACGGGGTCTTGCCGGACCGCGGTGAGGAATGAGGCGTTACGGTCGAATCCATTCGGTCCGCGCGCCAGTGTGGTGGCGAGATCGAACCGGAAGCCATCGACATGGCAGACCTCGACCCAGTAGCGCAGCGAATCCATCACCATCTGGAGAACGCGCGGATGCGTCAGGTTGACCGAACTGCCGCAACCGGTGAAATCGTCGTAGAATCGCGGATTGTCCGGCTTCAGCCAGTAATAAGAGGCGTTGTCGATGCCGCGGAACGATAGCGTCGGGCCCATATGGTTGCCCTCCGCGGTGTGATTGTAGACGACATCGAGCATCACCTCGATGCCGGCGTCGTGCAGCCGCGCCACCGTGGTGCGGAAGGCGTCGAGTGGGTTGTCCTGCGAGTAGCGCG
Organism: Bradyrhizobium sp.; assembly: GCA_028290305.1. The sequence goes on along the minus strand of JAQGKC010000370.1, from coordinate 6,108 downwards.
GTTCTGGCGCGAAAAATGACAGCGTGTTGTAACCCCAGTAGTTGACCAGCTTCTTTTCGACCAGCGTCCGGTCGTCAACAAGACCGTGAATCGGCAGCAGCTCGATCGAGGTGACGCCGAGGCGTTTGAGATGATTGATCATGGCCGGCGAAGACAGCCCGCCATAGGTGCCGCGCAGATTCGGCGGCACGTCTTCGCGCTTCTGCGTCAGGCCCTTGACGTGTGCTTCATAGATGATGGTGTCTTCCCAGGCGATGTTGGGCCGTGTCTCGCGACGTCCCCAGTTAAAGGTTTCGTCAACGACGACGGCCTTCGGCATGCCGCGTGCATTGTCGCGCCGATCGAACGAGAGGTCCTCGCGCGCGCTGCCGGTGCGATAGGCGAAATGCGCATCGCTCCATACCAGCCGCCCAGCAAGGCGCCTGGCATAGGGATCGAGCAGCAACTTGTTGGCGTTGAAGCGGTGACCGTGTTCGGGCTCGTAGGGCCCATGAACGCGATAGCCGTAGAGTTGACCGGGTGAAACGTCGTTCAGATAGCCGTGCCAGACGTCTTCGCTGCGCTCGGGTAGTTCGATGCGTTCGAGTTCGCGACGTCCCTGACTGTCGAACAGACAAAGCTCGACTTTTTGCGCGTTGGCGGAAAACAACGCAAAATTGGTGCCCCGGCCGTCCCAGCTTGCGCCGAGGCGTGAGGACGTTCCGGCAGACAGTCGCATGCTCAGCCTTCCGGTACGAGAAATATGGCGGCCAACGGCGGGATGGTGAGATTGAGTTCGGGCACCAGACCATCCAACGTCCGGACCTCGCCGACGTTCCCGACATTGCTGCCGCCATAATGCGCGGAGTCTGAATTGAGAACCTCGCGCCACTTGCCGACGAATGGCACGCGAACGCGGTAGTTGTGATATACATTCGGCGAAAAATTCACGACGACAAGGCAGCGCGCGCGTGCATCGTTGCCCTTTCGAATCCAGGCGAACACGTTGCCGCCGGCGTCGTCGGTCACGATCCATTCAAAACCGGATTGATCGCAGTCCATCTCGTGCAGCGCCGGTAGGGCGCGATAGAGTCTGTTGAGATCGTGGATCAGCGACTGGATGCCGGCGTGATTTTTCTGTTCGAGCAGATGCCAGTCGAGCGAACGGTCATGGCTCCATTCGCGTTCCTGGGCGAACTCGCAGCCCATGAACATCAGCTTCTTGCCGGGATGTCCGAACATGAAGCTGTAATAGGCGCGCAGATTGGCAAAGCGCTGCCACTCGTCGCCGGGCATCCGTCCCAGGATCGAGCGCTTGCCGTGGACGACTTCGTCGTGCGACAGCGGCAGGATGAAATTTTCTGAAAACGCGTAGTGCAGGCCGAACAGGATATCGCCGTGATGGTGCTTGCGGTGGATCGGATCCTTGCTGATGTAGTTCAGCGTGTCGTGCATCCAGCCCATATTCCATTTGTAACCAAAGCCGAGCCCGCCATATTCGACCGGGCGCGACACCTGCGGCCATGCAGTTGACTCTTCAGCGGCCGTGGTGGCCTGCGGAAAGCGGGCGTACACTTCGGTGTTGAAGCGGCGCAGGAAATCGATGGCTTCGAGATTTTCCCGGCCGCCATATTTGTTGGGAATCCAGCCTCCGGCGGGCCGGCTGTAGTCGAGATACAGCATCGAAGCGACCGCATCGACACGCAGACCGTCGATGGCATAACGTTCCAGCCAGAACAGCGCGTTCGATACCAGAAAATTGACGACTTCCGTTCGGCCGTAATTGTAGATCAGCGTGCCCCAATCGAGGTGACGGCCCTGCAGCGGATTGGCATGTTCATACAGCGCGGTGCCGTCGAAATTGCCGAGGCCGTGCGGGTCGTCGGGAAAATGCCCGGGCACCCAGTCCAGCATCACGCCGAGACCCTCGCGATGGCAGGCGTCGACCAAAGCGGAAAAATCATCGGGTTTGCCGAACCGGCTGGTGGGCGCGTACAGGCCGGTCGGCTGATAGCCCCACGAGCCGTCGAACGGGTGTTCGTTGATCGGCAGAAATTCAAGGTGGGTAAAGCCGAGATCGCGGACATAACGCGGGAGCTGCTCGGCCAGATCGCGATAGGTCAGCCATTCGTTGTTGCCCTTGCGCCGCCACGAGCCGAGATGAACCTCATAGATCGACATCGGCGCGCTTAGCGCGTTGACGTTGGCAGGTGCCGGGCGCGGATGCGGCAGCTTGGTCTCGTCGATAATAATCGATGCGGTGCTGGGGCGCACCTCCGCGGCAAACGCCATCGGATCGGACTTCAGCGGCAAGTGCTGGCCCTGCGGGCCGATAATATCGAATTTATAATGATCGCCTGTTGTGGCGTGGGGTACGAACAATTCCCAATAGCCGATGCCGCGCACCCGCATCGGATGCCGCCGCGCATTCCAGAAATTGAAATCTCCGACAACGCTGACCCGCCGCGCATTGGGGGCGAGCACCACGAAAGCCACACCGTCGACGCCATCCAGGGTCATCGGATGCGCGCCAAGTTTGTCGTAAATCCGCTGATGGGTGCCTTCACCCAGCAGGTACAGATCGAAATCGCTCAGTATCGGCGGAAAGCGGTAGGGATCGTCGAGATCGACCACGTTATCGCCGAAGCGGGCGCGCAACTGGTAGCGCTTCGAGCCGTTCGGCAGCGCTCCCGCGAACAGCCCGGCATCATGAATGCGCTTAAGCTCCGCCGTTCCTCCGTGCTCGTCGATCGCATCGACCTTCGATGCTTCCGGCAGGAACGCACGTACCACGGTCTCGTCGCCCTCGGTATGAAGGCCGAGATAGTGAAACGGGTCGGAGTGGCGGCCTTCCACGATCGCATAGGCCTCCGCAGACAGTTTGGTCATGAGGCCTCGTTGGTATGCTGAGACAATATCCGAAGTATCCCGGTCAGCGGGACGCGCAGCCAATCGGGCCTGTGGGCCAACTCGTATTCGATCTCGTAGAGCGCTTTTTCGAGCAGGAAGAAATTCAGCATCTGTTCGGCGGCATGTGGATCGGCCGGCCATAGACGTCGATCCGTCATGGTCTCGCGATAGCCGGCAAGAAATGCCGCAGCCGAGCGGTCGCGCCATTCCGCAACCGCCGCGCCAAGCTTGCCGTGCTCGTCGGGCGCTATTTTAAGCGCGCGCTCCAGTGCCGCGGTCGCAGAGTAGTCGATCGAACGGATCAGGCCTGCGACATCACGCGCCGCCGGCGCCTTGCGCCGCCGCTCGGCGTGCGGGCGGCGGGGCTCGCCCTCGAAATCGATGATGAAGATATCGTCCTTGACGATCAGCATCTGGCCGAGATGGAAATCGCCATGGTGGCGGATGTTCAGACTGTCGATGTCAGGCGGAAGCAGCGCGCTCAAGCGGTCATGCAAGGTCGCGCGTTGGGCCAGCATTTGATCGATAAGCTGACGATCGGTTTCCTTGAACGCATCGCGCCGCTGCTTCAGTGCGTCGAAGATCCGCTCGGCGCGGGTGGCTACGCCATCGATCCAGAGCTGCACATCCTCAGGCCGGGTTGGTTCCGGTGTAAAATCGGGAAATTCGTTACTGCAGGCCAGTGCGAGATGCATCTCGGCGACGCGCTTGCCGGTTTGCGACATGTAACGCAGATAGGGGACCTGCTCCTCGCTTTCGCCGGCATGTTCGCTGGTCGCCAACAGGCGCTGTTCTTCGACATAGCGATCGAGATAGGCTGACGTCACGGTCCAGCCGTCGCCTTGATTTTCAACGAAGGCATGAACGATCGCGATCGCGCTTTTTTTGTCGCCTTCGACCAGTTCGACGCTGCCGAGCAGCGCCGGCGTGTTGGCAAAGCCCGCAACCTCGGTCAGAAACCGGCCGACCTCGATCTCGGGATTGATGCCGGATTCAAGCTTGCGATAAAGCTTGACTACGTAGTCGCTGTCCACCAGCGCCGTGCTGTTGGATTGTTCGGTCTCGACGGCACGGATACGTTCGGGCGTTTTGACGGGGCGGTCGGAAAATTTGCTGGTCGGCCGGAATTCAAGTCGCAAGCCGTTTTCTTCGACCGTCAGGGATTCGCGGAGATTGCGCAGCAGCAGTGCGATGAAGATCTGGTCGGTCGCAACGTCCAGCAACGTTCCTTCGCGCGCGCCCTGACGTACTGCCGCAAATGCGCGGGGGTTGTAGCGCTCGCGATCGAACCGCATCCACTCGATCTGCATCGGCAATACGTAACGCGTCATCACGCCGCGCTGCGTCGCCTCAAAAAAGGCAAGCCAGGGACGGTTGTCGCCGATATCGCAGAACGGGACCGCGGAGGTCAGCGTTGGTTGAATTTCCTTTGCTGAACGTTCCGGATACCAGCGGGTTCGCGCCAGATAGGTCGGCAACACGTCGCGTTCGAATACACCTCGGGTGCGGGCCAGCGACATCCACGTCGCGCCGAGCGGTACGACAAGGGTCTCGAACTCGGGAACGACGGAAGGTGCGACGTGCTCCGATTTGTCGCGTTCGCGCAGCTGGAACCAGTAGAAACCATACGGCGCCAGCGTAATCATATAGGGCAGTTCGCCGATCGCCGGAAAGTGCGTACGGCCGAGCATTTCCAGGGGAACGCGATCCTTCCACGCCGAAAGGTCGAGTTCGGTGGCTTGTGCGGACCGCGACAGGTTGGCGACGCAGAGGATCACTTCGTCGCCGTGCTGCCTGACATAGGCAAGTACCGAGCGATTGATCGGTCGGATGAACGTCATGGTGCCACGGCCGAACGCCAGCGTCGACTTTCGCACCGAGATCAGCCGCTTGGTCGCACTCAGCAGCGAAGACAGGCTGCGCGACTGGGCCTCGACGTTGACGGACTCATAGCCGTAGACCGGATCCATGATGGTTGGGGCGTAAAGCCGCGCGGGGTCGGCGCGGGAGAAGCCGCCATTGCGGTCCGGCGTCCATTGCATCGGCGTGCGCACGCCGTTGCGGTCGCCAAGATAGATATTGTCGCCCATCCCGATTTCGTCGCCGTAATAGATGACCGGCGTGCCGGGCAGCGACAGCAACAGGCCGTTCATCAATTCCATCGCGCGGCGATTGTTGCCGAGCAGCGGCGCCAGCCTGCGCCGGATGCCCAGGTTGACCCGCATCCGCGACTCGCGCGCGTACGCGCGATACATGAAGTCGCGCTCCTCCTCGGTCACCATCTCGAGCGTCAGCTCGTCATGATTGCGGAGAAAGATCGCCCACTGGCAAGACTCATCGATCGGCGGCGTCTGCGCCCAGATGTCCGTCAGCGGAAACCGATCCTCCATCCGCACCGCCATGAACATCCGCGGCATGATCGGAAAATGGAACGCCATGTGGCATTCCTTGCCGCCTTCGAGATAAGTGACCGCGTCCTCAGGCCATTGATTGGCCTCCGCGAGCAGCATCCGATTGGGAAAGTTCGCGTCCACGTGACGCCGTAGATCGCGCAGGAAGGCGTGGGTCTCGGGCAGATTCTCGCAGGTCGTGCCCTCGCGCTCGAACAGGTAAGGCACCGCATCGAGCCGCAGCCCGTCGACCCCCATCCCGAACCAGAAGTGAACCGCACGAAAGGCCGCTCGCTTGAGCGCCGGATTATCATAGTTGAGATCCGGCTGATGTGAGTAGAAGCGATGCCAATAGTAGGCCTTCGCCACCGGATCCCAGGTCCAGTTCGACAGCTCGAAGTCTTTGAAGATGACCCGCGCCTCTTTGTAGCGCTCGGGCGTATCGCTCCAGACGTAAAAGTCGCGGTACGGACTGCCCGGCGGCGAGCGGCGCGCGCGCTGGAACCAGGGATGCTGGTCGGAGGTATGGTTGAGCACCAGCTCCGTCACCACCCGTAGTCCGCGCTCGTGCGCCGCACGGAGGAAATTCCTGAAATCATGCAGGGTGCCGCAGTCGGGATGCACGCCGGTGTAGTCGGAGATATCGTAGCCGTCATCGCGCATCGGCGACGGATAGAACGGGAGCAACCAGATCGTCGTGATTCCGAGATCGCGCAGATAGTCGAGCTTCTGCGTCAGGCCCGGAAAATCCCCCACCCCGTCGCCGTTGCTGTCGTAGAACGAGCGCACGCGCAGCTCGTAAAAGATTGCATCCTTATACCACAGCGGA
>JAQGKC010000342.1 GCA_028290305.1 Bradyrhizobium sp. | reverse complement strand
GTTCAGAGACAGTGTCTCGCTCATCAGATCAAATCCGACACCGGAGGTGGCGGTGAGCGCGCGGGTTCCCATGTACATTGCCCCGCTCACGATCTGCGCGGCGGTGATTTCGTCTTCCGCCTGCTTGACCACCATGTGAGTCTTGTTTTCAAGCTCGGCAATAAATGACAGCAGCGGGCTCGAGGGCGTCATCGGGTAGCCGGCATAGAGCCGCACCCCCGCATGAACCGCGCCGAGTCCCATCGCTTGACTACCGGTAATCAAAAGGTCGCTGGCGAAACCCTTGTCAGGCCGCGGCAACGCGATAGAGACCGTTCCTAGCTCTGGATCGACAAAGGAGTATCCTTCATCGATACATCGCATGTTGAGTTCAAGCAGGGCTTTCTTCTTCGCAAACGTTTCTCCGACGAGGGACTTAAGGGCATCGATATCCTGGTCCAGCATGAACCAGACAAAGGCGGTCAGCAGCACGTTCGACAGAATTGCCCTCGCGCCGAGGCGATTGAGCATATCGTCAACCGGGAAATAGATGACGCGAAGGCTTCGCTCAGCGATCAGTTTCTGATGATGCTCGGGAAACTGCCATCCGGGTGTCACGTGCAGCACGATCCCTCCCCGTTTCAGTTCATCCATGTTCAGCTCGAGACCGTGATGGTTGAGCGCGACGAGCACGTTCACTTTCGTTTCAGTGCTGCAAATGCGCTCATTCGAGACGTCGAGTTGATAACTCGCGTGTCCGCCTTTTATGAGGGAAGGATATTCGCGGTAGCCGAACACGCAGTATCCGGATCTCTTGAGACCCTTCGCGATAATCGCGCCAATGGAGTTTATTCCCTGTCCGGAAGCGCCGACGATTTTAAGAGAGATCCGGGGCATCGCCTAACACCGATCTGCCGGCTTCGAAGCATCCACCAACTGTTTGCTCCAAACTCTTACTGCCTCCTCCTGGCCGTAGGGCTCGTCTATGATCTTTAGCGTTGGAACAATCAGCCGACCGTGATGGGCCTTAATGTAGTGCTGCAAATGATCCGCCGCTCGCGCCGTGTAAAAATATCGATGGTCCCCAAGTCCGATGCACGCACACGGTTTGCCGGTCAGATCCAGAGTCTTCGCCTTGTCATGGAGCAGCACCCACATGTGTGGGTTCAATTGTCCCTCGATGCCCCCTGTATTCCAGGTCGAGGATGCGAGCAGGAGAACATCTCCGCTTAGCAAATCCTGTGGCTGCGTTTTCTCGGCCATCGTTTCCACGATCTCCCAGCCTGCGGTAATGCTCTTCAACGAATCGATCAGCTCATCCACCACGTACGCTGTGTGACCGCTAGTCGAGGCAAAGACGATATGCAGGACTCGACGCTGAATGAGGTGCGGGACGGCCTCAGAGGGATTGGTGGTGTTGTTCACGAGTTACCTTCGCTTTCCACCATTGACAGGTTTCATTTACCGCGCTCCTCGTGTGACGATCTGACGCGGACTCGGTCAGCGTTTAACCGCAACTGTGTCGCCAATACTTGCCGCGATATTGAATGAGAGTGTCGTCTCTGGAACGGTTCTGCTTCTAACTTCCCTTCTGAAAGGCACAACGCCTTCGCCCCCGTTGAGAACAATGGCAAATTAGGTTGCGCGCAAAGGTTGAAAACGTTCTGTTCAACCTGGCGGAATTCTGACGCCACGGTCTAGCAACCCTGAACTTCCGCTCAGCTTGATTGGGGCGCGCCGCCCGACCCATGCGCGCGGGCCTACGATGCGGTCATTCGGATCGCTGGATCGCGCTGGATGTTACCCAATCCGCTTGTTTGAACGGTACTGATAATTAGGATGCTCGCCTGCTATCGCTTGACAGCCCGACGCCACGCGCCCGGTCTTACGCCGACCGCCTGTCTGAAAGCTCGTGTGAGGAGACTTTGGTCGCCGAAGCCGCATTCCGCGGCCACATCCGATAGCGACAGCCCGTCATCGCGCAGCTTTTCCTTGGATAGCACGACGCGTTGCTCGATTAGCCACTTGTGCGGCGCCACTCCCAACGTGCACGGTAGGCGTGCGAGAAATAACCCACCGACAGGCCGCACTCTCGCGCCACCTCCTTGAGCGCCACACCCCGCAACGTTCTCCTTCGAGCCTCAGGTCATCCGCTGAATACAAGACAGGTATCGCCAGGCGATCCAGTCGGTATTTCGTGGTGGCGAAGCAAAGCTGCTGGAGGTACCTCGCGGCATCGGTGAGGCGCCCCCTGGTCCGGCATGTGCAGCGCGCGATGAACATCGGCCCACTGATGCAGGAAGTCTACGACGTCGAGTAGCGCGGCCTTGACCGCCACGCTATCAGCCTGCATCGCTTTAGTTGAAACCGCGCATATGGCGGACGTGAGCTCGTTTTTTATTCTGTGGTCCAATTCGCGAAAGAGGCAGAGATCTGTCGGGATTCGGCGACTGTGCGATGTGCTCTGTCATTTCGTGCTCCAACGAGCTGTTCTCTGACCAAAAGCGTCCGCCATAGTTTCGTTCGGGTAGCAATGCCGCGCCAAACAGCTCACGCAATGAATAGCTTCGGACAGGAGACTTCACAGCTCGACGCCGCGACGCTCCAATTCGGCTTCGATCGCGTCAAAAATGATCTCGGCCGGCGTCACTGCAAGAATGGTCCAGAGGATGACCGCAGCGCGCACGGCGACCAGGTATTCGGTCATGCAAGGTTGCTCCTAATGCGAGATGCCGGTTAGCTCACGCGTGTTACTTGAACGCGACGCCAAATAAGCGACGGATTTTGTCTCCTCTTGATGCTGCGAGAATAACGGATGTACCTTGGATGATCTTGTACGTTGCTGATTTATTTAGATAGTTGATGCGCACTTCCGCTCGCACCCGCAGAACTCTGCCGTCTTATTTTTGCCGATCGAGCGCACCGTCAATCAAGGGCCATTGACGACGCAGCGCGCTTAGGCGGCATAGCATTCGAGCCTGTTTGACCGCGATCAATCCACCCAAACTGACAACAGTCCGCGCCCATTGCGGTTCGGCGGTGTGTAACGGGACCTCTGGCTGCGCGAATCGGGCGCGATCTCATTGTTCGTTTGTGAGTTTTCTAACTCATGCTTATGGACACGAGATGCCGCTTGGCATGAATGGCCGCTTTGCGCCATGAACCGCCGCTGCCGGCAAACAGCACGCGGTCTTAAAGCAATAGCTTGATCAGCCGCAATTCCAGATCGGCCCGATCGGCGTTCGCGTCCAGCAAGGGCCAAAGCTGCCGCCATTGTAGCGGCCGCCGTAAAAGCCAGGCCAGCCGAAATAGTGCCAGTCGCCATCGTATCCGTAATAACTTGGGACTGGATCGATATACCAGGGACGTTGGTCGCGGCGCGCTGCGCGCAAACCCGAAGCTCCCTGGCTGTAAGCCGGACGGCTGTTATTCGGAGGCTGATGATAGCCCGGCAGGAAGCCGTAGCCGTGCCAGCGTGGCGCCGGCCGGCCATGAGCCGGCGCGACGACCGGTAGCAGCGACAGGACGATAGCAATCAATGGAAACACGAGGCGCGACATAAGCAACCATAGACGGCCGGCTGTTGGGAGGCGATTCAAATCTGAGTGCACAGTCCAGCGCAACGGCTGTTTGCGAGCGATTGCTTCGCGCCA
>JAQGKC010000306.1 GCA_028290305.1 Bradyrhizobium sp. | reverse complement strand
TCACCAAGCTGCCGCCGATCAGCGCGCGCGGCGTGGGGAATTCGCCGAAGGCAAGCCATACCCAGAACGGCATGAGCGGCGTCTCGAGGGTCGCGATCAAAGAGGCTTGGCCGGACGGCAACAGGCGCGACCCGAGAACGAACAGAGTAAGCCCTGTCCCGACCTGGAAGAAGCCGAACAACGCAAGCACCGCGAGGTCGCGATGAGTCACGCCCGCGAGGTTCTGAGCAAAGGGAATGCTGACGAGGCTGCCGAGAAAATTTGACAGTGCCGCGGCTGCGACCATCGAGATTTGCTTGTGACGACGCACCGCGACCGTCATCCCTGCGATGGCGGCCGTCATGATGCAGGCCAGCCCAATGCCTCTGAAATCGGCGGCACCTCCCGGGCTGCCGACGATGACTGCGATGCCGCAAAGAGCGACGAAGCCGGCGATCAAGGTCGAGTGCCGGGTAGCCTCGCGAAGCCAGATCCAGGCGATGCCGGCGGCGACGAACGGGCCCGTCGCGATAATGATCGCCACGTTCGATACGTTCGTCAGCTGCAGCGCCGGGATGAACGTCACCATGCCCAGGGTTGAAAGGCTTGCGACGAGCCAGCTGCTTCGTCCCGTCGCGGCCAGTTCGCGCAGGCCGGCGCGGCCTTGCGTCGCGATCAGAAACGCCGCGATGAATCCGCCGCCGAACAAGCCGCGCCAAAACAGGATGGTCCAGGAATCGAGATGGAGCAGCCGGGTGAAGACCGCCGCCGTACTCCAGGCGACCGCCGCGACGACGACAAGCGCCGTGCCCAACCGTCGTTGTAGATGAGCGTTCAACATGCTGCGGGCGTTTCGGGAGACGATGGGATACGTTGATCCCAACGTCTCACCGATCAGTTGAATTGGCAACACATCCTCAAGTTTGACACGTCGGGCAAATCACCGGTAGAGTGACATCATCGAGATATGTTGCAGGGCCCGCGCGAGAAATCGCCGCGGGCTTTTTGTTTTCCGAAATATCTTGTTTTGCGAAACATCCCGATCGGACGGCGGCCCGCACGTCAGGACGCCTCACCCTCCCTCACGCGTCGTCGCTCGCGGGTCGTCGTCCGAACCACATTCATCCGCGCGTCGTTTCGGCGCGCGCAAGTCATGCCGGTGCGCGCGAACGCGCCGGCACGCGGCGTGGCAGATGCCACGGCCGCCGCGGCCCCTTGCGCCTGAGGGATAGGGTTCGCGCCCGAAATGATCGCGCCGATCGCGAACATGCCGCGCATTTATTTACCCGAGAGAGGAAAAACGGATGACGGCGTATCTGCTGTCGCTCGCGTTGGTCGGGCTGGTTGTGATTGTTATTTGGGAAGGAGTGTCATGAGCGCAGACATCATTCGTTTCATTCCGCGACCTGGTCGCGGTCCCGAGCCGACCGATTTTCCAACGATCGCGTTTCGCTCAGCGCATAAGGCCGGCGATCTCGTCATGGATCGCGCCGACACGGCACCGTGCGAACATGTGCCGGCCGAGAACGACGCTTCGACGTAACGACATGCCAAAAGCCATCGCTGAAATTCGCTCGCTCGCACGCAGCCACACGAGGGCTGCAGTCAACGCGCTTGTGGGCGTCATGCGTTCAAAGGATGCCACCCACGCAGCGCGGGTCTCCGCGGCCAACGCCATTCTGGACCGCGGCTGGGGCAAGGCCCCGCAGGCGCTGGGGAGCGCCAACGATGGGGCGCTGGAACTGATCCATAGAATCGAGCGTGTCATTGGCGATCCTGAGCTTTCTCGGCGGCCCCGTCATCAAGGGCCTGATCGATGCGTATCAGGCCAAGCTCAAGGCGGGCAACGTTGATAGCAAGGTTGCGGCTGATCTTGCGGCAAGCGAGATAGCCGCGCAGACGGCTGAGACGCAAACCGTTACGCAGTATCGCATCGCCGAGATCGGGCATTGGTACGAGCCCGACAAGCTGATGGGATATTTCGTCGCGCTCTATTTCGGCAAGCTTCTGGTGTGGGACAAAGTTCTTGGTCTTGGAACAACCGATCCGCTCGCCGGCTTCGCATCGGTCACGTCGAACCTCGTTGTGTCGTTTTACTTCGCCAAGCGCGGGTTCGAAAACGTGGCGAGAATCATCAAAAGATGAATGCCCTGCGCGATGAGGATGTCAGGACCATCGTCACGAAAACCCTGGCCGAGCAACAAAAGCTCAGTCGCAACGATATCGATGCCATCGTTCTCAGGGCAATCGCGACCACTCTGACATCCTTCGGGATTGAGGAAGAGGACCGCAAGGAGTTGCGCGCGGACTTTCAGCATCTCAGGCGCTGGCGCAAGAGCGTCGAACAGGCCCAGAGCTACACGTTCAAGGCCGTTATCACCGTGATCGTCACGGGTTTTGTCGGCGCGATATGGCTGGGCGTCAAGGTCATGCTGGGTAAGTGAACCGATCGATGGCGTGAGTGCGGCGGACGAACGTTCAATGTCTCGCCAAGTTGCAGCGGGTCGTCCGGTAAATCAGTTTGAGGTTTCGAGCGATGTACAGGATACGAGAAGTCGACACGCAGGATGACGAGATCATCGATACGCTGGCTGACCTTCACCGTCTTACGTTCTTCGGCAGTGCACCAATCGCGCCGTTTGATTGGGGGTATTGGTGGCTCGCCTTTCACGACCGCCTGCCGGTCGCCTTTGCCGGATTGGTTCCATCGACGCACGTGCCGAACGCGGGATATTTTTGTCGTGTCGGAGTCCTCCAGAAGCATCGTGGCAAAAAGTTGCAATTGCGGCTGATGCGGGCTTTGGAGTTGCGCGCTCGTCATAGCGGGTGGCGTTGGATCATCTCGGATACGACAGACAATGTTGCCTCGGCTAATAACTTCATCCGGGCCGGCTATTGGCTTTACGAACCGCAAAGTCCATGGGGCTGGCCTCGTACGCTCTATTGGCGAAAATCTATTGTGGCAAGGCGAGCGGTTAGTAGCCAACTATCGCGATAGCTGGCGGTCGCTCCGGGCATTCGCGTTGTCCTGCTGAATATCTTCCGCACGTTTGGTCCAGATCAGTATTCCGCCCGGTGGCATCTGCCGCCGGGCTTTTTTGCATTTTAGGGGAGGCGTGGCCAGCGCGAGCACTGCAACGGATGATTTCGGTCAGGTCAGATCTGAATGGTGGCATAAAGAGCTGTGCGCTGGACGCTCTTGTGGTCTCAAACGGATAAACCGTAAAGTCGGCGCGAAACGCCAACTTTGCCGATCGCCACCGTTGGAAACAAAGAGGGGAACGCCTTACCATGACCGCTAGACTGCCATTGCCGGACCGTCTGCCGCGCGCGAAGGATGCGCCGACCGCCCTTGACGGTCTGCTGGTCGTTGATTTCACGCGCGTTGTCGCAGGCCCGGCCTGCACGCAAACCCTGGCAGACTTCGGCGCCGAGGTGGTCAAGATCGAAAATCCCGATGGGGGCGACGATACACGAGCCTATGAGCATGCGGAAATTGGTGGCGAGAGTGCGGCCTATATCAGCCTGAACCGCAACAAACGCGGCATTGCACTCGATCTTGCCGTGTCCACCGCGCGCGACGTGGCGCGCGATCTAATCGCCAGGGCAGACGTTGTCGTGGAGAATTTTTCAAGCGGGGTCATGAAGAAGTTTGGCCTCGACTATGAAACCGTTGCGCCGGCCAATCCGCGTCTCGTGTATTGCTCGATCTCCGCCTATGGCCGTAAGGGGCCGTTTGCCTCGCGGCCGGGCTTTGATCCTATCACGCAGGCCGAAAGTGGCTTCATGTCGCTGAACGGCTTTGCCGACGGACCGCCGGTCAGGACCGGTCCGCCAATCGTCGACATGGCGACGGGCATGTCGGCCTGTAACGCCATCCTGCTTGCATTGATCGCCCGCGACAGGCTCGGACGAGGCCAGCATGTCGAGGTCGCTCTGTTCGACATCGCCATGTCGATGACCGGCTTCTACGGCATGGCCTATCTGATCAACGGGACGAATCCGGGCCGCTTCGGCAATTCTCCGAACGGATCTCCCACGGTTGGCGTCTATGAGGCCTCCGACGGGCCGCTCTACATGGCCTGCGCCAATGACCGGCTGTATCGCCGGCTCGTGACCGAGGTGCTCGAGCGATCCGACCTCATCACCGATCCGGAGTTTGCCACGCGCAAAGCACGTACCGCTAACAAGGAAAAATTGCGCTCCATCATTGCCAGTATCTTTGCGAGCGACCAGCTCGAGAATTGGATGGCGAAGATGAAGAAGGCCAACATACCCGTTGGTTATCTTCGTACCGTGGAGCAGGGGTTTAATGCCCCTGAAGCGCGTGAACGGCATCGTCTCAGCCAGATTTCGCATCCGACCGCAGGCACAATTCCCAATATCGAAACGCCGCTCAACATGGGGCTAACGCCCTGCGTCGATCCCGTGGCGGCGCCTCTGCTTGGGGAACATACCAAGGAGATCCTGCGCAAGACGCTGGGCTATGATGATTCCCGCATTGCCGCGCTTGCCCAGGCGGGGGCGTTTGGCAAGACGCCGAGCTCCGCCTGATCCCAGATCGGGGGAGACGGCCGCGGACTATTCGCCTGATCTGGCCACGGTCCGAAACGACCCTGAAGCTCTGTCAAGCATCGATCTTTCTGCATCAGCACTAGCCTGGCGGTGGCCTACCGTGCTTTGATGGCGTCAACGAACGACCTGAAAATAAGCCGAGCGAAACGGCGGTTAGCGGCTTCGGCCGCCGGCCTGAGAAGCCAAAAGGGAGGACTACTTGGGAATGCCCGGCCGTACGCTGCTGGCCAAGATCTGGGACCAGCATGTCATTGCGCGAGTGAGCGAAGACACCGATCTCCTCCATGTTGACCGTCATCTGTTGCATGATCTCGGCGGTTCACGTGGATTGCTCGATCTCAAAAGTCGCGGGCTCAAGGTCCACAATCCCGAACTGACATTCGCGACTCCAGACCACGCCATCTCTACGGCCTACGGGCGCGCCGGCACCATCAAAATCGGACAGGAGCTGCTGGCCGCGCTGAGGACCGAAACCTCCGCCAGCGGCATCCAGATGTTCGATATCGACCAGCCCGGCCAAGGCATCGTTCATGTCATCGGGCCCGAGCTTGGTTTGAGCCTTCCTGGTTGCCTGATCGTTTGCGGGGACAGTCATACCTGCACCCATGGAGGCCTCGGCGCGCTGGCGTTCGGTATCGGGTCGAGCGAGCTGACCCATGTCTTGGCCACGCAGGCACTGATCCAGCGCCGGCCGAAGACCATGCGGGTCAAGTTTGAAGGCAGGCTTCCGCTCGGCGTCGTCGCCAAGGATCTGATCCTCGCGTTGATCGGGCATATCGGCGCCGCCGGCGGAACAGGCTATGCGGTCGAATATGCCGGGAGCGCGATCCGCGACATGCCGATCGAGGGACGATTGACGATCTGCAATCTCTCGATCGAACTCGGCGCCAAGATGGGCATGGTCGCGCCAGACGAGAAAACCTACGAATATCTGCGCGGCCGCGTCTATGCACCGCAAGGTGAGATGTGGGAGCAGGCGGTTAATACCTGGCGCCAGCTTCCGAGCGATGCTGAGGCCGTGTTCGACAAGGAGGTCGTCATCGACGTCGAGAAGATCATGCCGCAGGTGACCTGGGGCATCAGCCCTGAACACGTCATCGGCGTCGACGGCCGCGTTCCCGATCCGCAAGCAATTGGCGATCCGGAACGGCGCGCCGCGATCGAGACCGCACTCGATTACATGGGGCTCAAGCCCGGGGCGCCGATCGCCGGCACGCCGGTCGATTGGGTCTTCATCGGCTCATGCACCAATAGCCGTCTCAGCGATCTGCGTGCAGCAGCCGATGTCGCACGTGGCCGCAAGGTGGCGGCCGGCGTGCGGGCCTGGGTGGTCCCGGGTTCGGAGACGGTCAAGAGGGAGGCGGTTGCCGAAGGGCTGGACAAGCTTTTCACCGAGGCCGGTTTTGAATGGCGCGAGCCGGGCTGCTCGATGTGCCTTGCCGCCAACGGCGAGACGGTGGGTCCCGGTCAGCGCTCAGTCTCGACATCGAACCGTAATTTCGTTGGCAGGCAGGGACCACGGGCACGCACGCATCTCGCAAGCCCGGCAAGCGCTGCCGCTGCCGCGATCGCGGGCGTCATCACCGACGTACGAATGATGGGGCGCTGAACATGCCGAAACCGTTCCACAAGCTCACAGCGATCGCAGCGCCGATCATGCAGAGCAATATCGATACCGACGTCATCATCCGCATCGAACGTCTGGTTGGAAACAACATTCGCGGTACGCTTGGCAAATGGGCGTTCGGCTCGCTGCGCTATCTGCCCGACGGATCGGAAAATCCGGGATTCATCCTGAACCGCGAGCCGTACCGGCAGGCCGAAATCCTGGTGACCGGTCCGAATTTCGGCTGCGGCTCCTCACGCGAGGGAGCGGTTTGGTCGCTGCAGGAGATGGGTATCCGCGCCGTCATCGGTTCGGGTTTTGGCGATATCTTCTTCGCCAACTGTTTTCAGAACGGGATTCTCCCAATTGTCGTCAACAAGGAGATCGTCGATGGACTTGCCGCCGAGATCGAGGCGACGCAGGGGGCAGGACGGATCAGTGTCGATCTGGAAACGCAGACGATAACCTTGCCATCCGGACAGCGGCATAGCTTCGAGATCGATCCGCGCCGGCGCGAAGGTCTTTTGCAGGGGCTCGACGAAGTGGCGCTGACATTACAGCGTGACGACGAAATCCGCAGCTTTCAGGCCGCCGACCGGCTGGCACGGCCCTGGATTCATTTTGCGAGGAAATCCGCATGAACAGTCTGTCCAACATGGTCAAGGTCGCCGTTGTCGGTGGCGAGGGCATCGGCCCGGAGGTGACCGCGCAGTCGCATCGCATTCTCAACTGGTTTGCCGCCAAGCGCGGCGTCCCAATGACGCTTCGCGAAGCGCAATACGGCCTCATACCTTATCTCGCGACCGGCAGGGTGCTACCGGAGGACACGGTCGAGGCGATGGACGAGGCCGACGCGATTTTTTGGGGTGCAACCGGCGGTCCGGAGACAACAGAGGTTCCGGCGGCGGCACGCAAGGCTGGGAGCCTGCTGTCGCTGCGCAGAAAATACGATCTCTACGCTAACCTCAGACCGATCTTTGCCAGTCCGGCACTCGCAGGCTCCGCGCCGCTCAAGGCGGAAGTGTTGAGGGGCGTTGACTTCGTCATTATCCGAGAGCTCACCAGCGGCATCTATTTTGGCGAGCCGCGCGGCATCGAAACACTGCCAGACGGCCAGAGACGCGGCTTCAACACCGAGCAATACACCACCAATCAAATCCGCCGGGTGGCGCGGGCCGCCTTTGAGCTGGCACGAACCAGAAAAGGCAAGGTCTGCTCCGTCGACAAGGCCAACGTGCTGGAAACCAGCGTGGTGTGGCGTGAGGAGGTCATCTCGCTCCACAAGGAGGAATTTTCCGATGTCGAACTCATCCACCTCTATGTCGACAACGCCGCCATGCAGATCGTGCGAGAGCCGCGGCAGTTCGACGTGATGGTGACCGGCAACATCTTTGGCGACATCCTTTCCGACTGCGCGGCAATGGCCTCAGGCTCGCTCGGCATGCTGCCATCGGCGTCGCTGGGTCCAGTCGATCGCTTCGGGCGGCGCAAGGCACTTTACGAGCCGGTGCACGGCAGCGCGCCCGACATCGCGGGCAAAGGCATCGCCAATCCCCTCGGCTCCATTCTCAGCGTAGCCATGATGCTGCGCCTGACGCTGAACCGGCCCGAAGACGCCGATCTGCTCGAGAAGGCGGTGGCTACGGCGCTCGCAGCGGGCGCAAGGACCGCGGATATCGCCGAAATCGGCGCCCAGCAACTGTCGACGGTGGAGATGGGCGATGCGGTGTTGAGCGCACTCGAGAAAGTCGCCGGTAAGGCGAGGGAACACGCGTGATGGCCTGTGTCACGAGGCGTTTCGCGCTGACGATCATTGCAGGCAGCGGTGTAGCGGCGGCGGCTGGACGTCAGGCGTGGGCTGGGGATAACTCCGGCCGCGCGATCTATCCGGTCGCGGTGCCGGTCTATCAGACGCAGTTCGTGGCCGATCGGATCGGCTTTTTTAAAGAGGCCGGTCTCGACTGCAAACTGATCCAGGGCGGCAGCGGCGTAAAGACACGGGAGATCATCGCTTCATCCCAAGGCGATATCGGGATTGGCGACATTACCCATCCGATGCAGCTCAGCAATCATGGTCGCGCCGGCCGCGTGCTGATGCCAGTCGATACGCGCTCGAGCTCGGTGATGTTCATCATTCGCAAGGATCTCAAGGACCAGGGCATCAACACGCTGGAAGCGCTGACGGAATGGAAGCGGCCCGATGGCCGCAAGCCCATCATCTCGGTCTCGTCGCTGGGGGGCACCAACCATGTCTGGGCTTCGTACTACATGGAAACGATGGGCCTTGATCAGAAGGTCACCTGGATCGGGACCGGCAATGTCGACACGATGCTGGGCTCGCTGAAGTCCAAACAGGTCGACGTGCTGGTGAGCTCGCTGTCTTTGCTGAATGAATCGATGGCGCAGGGCTGGGGCGCGTTGCTGTTTGACGGCACGGAAGAAGTGATCTGGAACAAGTATATCGGCGGCAAGGTGCCGGTGACGGCGCATTTTACCGTGCAGTCGACGATCGACAAGGATCCGCCAAAAATGCAGGCCTTCGTCACGGCGCTTTGGCGGGCGACGCAATGGATCAAGGCGCATACGTCTGATCAAATCTATGAGACGATCGAGCCGTATGTCGGCAGTACCTCGCGCGCCGCCAATATTTTGGAGATCACTGCGCTACAAAAAGTCGCCGACTACGAAGCTACCATTGACGCTGCGGATTTTGCGCGTGGTGAGAAAGTCTGGTTCCGCGAGATGACCGGCATCAAACCGCTTGCCATCTCCGACGTTGTCAGTCCTGCCTTTATCGAGACGGCGCGAAAAGCATATCCGGGTTGAACGTGCAGGATAAGACTGCGGCGTTGCCCTCTCAATCACCGGATGTCGATCGTATCGACGTCAGGGGATTGAGCAAATCGTTTCAGCTCGCGGGGACAACGATCGAGGCGGTGCGTGACGTGTCCTTCAGCGTCCGGCGCGGCGAATTCGTCGCGTTGCTTGGGCCGTCCGGGTCGGGCAAGAGCACCGTGCTCAACATGATTGCAACCTTGATCCGGCCGAGTGCGGGCCAAATCCTGATTGATGGTAGGCAGGTGATCGCCGGGAGAGCGACCCCAGGCGTCGGTTACGTCTTCCAGCGTGACACATTGTTTCCTTGGCGCACGGTCGCCGACAATATCGGTTACGGGCTCCAATTGGCGGGTATGCCGGATGTAGAGCGCAAGAATCGGATCGCGGCCTGTGTCGCGCAGGCGGGTCTAAGGGGCTTCGAGGACGCGTATCCGTCGACTTTGTCCGGTGGAATGAGGCAGCGCGCTGCACTGATGAGAACGCTGGTGGTCGAGCCTCAGATCCTCCTGATGGACGAGCCGTTCGGCGCACTCGACACCCACACCAAGATCGACATGCACGAGGTATTGCTGCGCATCTGGGAGCGCGAGCAGCAGACGGTCCTGTTTGTCACCCATGACCTCGGCGAAGCCTTGACGTTGGCCGACCGTATCATCCTGTTTTCCGCCCGGCCGGGCAGGATCAAGGATATGTTCGAGGTGGACTTTGCCCGGCCGCGCGATGCGGTGAAGGTGCGTGAGACGCCGCGCTACGCCGAACTGTTCCAGCATGTCTGGCACTCGCTTGGCGAAGAGTTTGTCAAAGGCCGCAGGGCATGAAGAGGTACCGAACCGCCAGCACCCTGGCTTGGCAGGCTGCGATCTGCGTCGTCGTGCTGTCGATCTGGCAGTGGGGGTACGATCTGCACGCCAGAGCGCCTTGGCTGGTGCCCGATCTCCTTGATCCCTATTTTGTCTCGAAGCCGTCGGAGATCTTCGACAATTTTCTGATCTTGAGCTGCATCAAATCCAAGATGGGGACCTTCAACGGCTGGCTGAACGGCGAGCTTACAAAGTGCCTTGCTCGCAATGAGAACAATCTCTGGGTGGCTACTGCAGTCACGCTGAAAAATACCTTCTTCGGCTTCGTCACCGGCGTGGCCAGCGGTTTCGTGGCGGGGCTGATCCTGGGACGCTCAGACCGGCTCAGCGCGATCTTCCAACCCTTCATTACCGCCGTGAATTCGATTCCGCGGATCGCGCTGGCGCCCATCATCGTGCTCGCGTTCGGCATCGGTGATATGTCGAAGGTCGTCACTTCCTGGATCGTCGTCGTCTTCCTGGTGTTCTTCAACACATTCGAGGGTGCCCGCTCGATCGATGAAGGATTTATCAATGTTGCGCGATTGCTTGGCGCAAGCGAATGGCAGATCACTCGCACGGTCGTGATCCCCTCGACCATGGCGTGGGTCTTTGCCTCGCTTTCGCCTGCGATTTCCTTTGCACTGATTGGTGTCATTGTGGGTGAATTCATCGGCGCGGAGCGCGGCATTGGACGCCTGATCATCGAATCGGAGGCGCGCGGCGAAGCATCGGGGATGATGGTCGCGGTGGTCGTGCTGATGCTGGTCGGCGTGGTGCTCTCGGTCTTGATCCGGCGATTGCAGGCCTATCTTTTGCGTTGGCAGCAGCACAATATAGCGGAATAGGCGGAAGGTCCGCCGGTCCGAAAAGGTCTCGCGATGGGTATTCAAATCTACGGGTTTTGGCGATCGATCGCCTCGTTCCGCGTGCGGGTGGCGCTCAGGCTCAAGGGCCTGCCGTTCGAAGAGATCCCGATCGATATCCTCTCGGGCGAACAGTTCGAGCCGAGCTACCAGGCCGTTAATGCTGAACAGGTAGTGCCGACCTTCATTCACGATGGCCATTCCGTATTCCAGTCGCTTGCCATCATCGAATATCTCGACGATATCAAGGCCGAGCCAAGACTGATGCCTCAAGATCCGAAGGAGCGCGCCTATGCGCGCTCGCTCGCCCTGATGACAGTCGCGGACGCGCATCCGCTGGTGACTCCGCGGATCCGCAATCATCTCGCCAAGACCTTTGGCGCCGACGCTCACGCAATCGAGAACTGGGGCAAGCATTGGACGACGGAGGGACTTGCGACCTATGAGCGGCTTCTCGAACGGCGGGCACCGGCTCCATTCGCGTTGGGCGCCGAGCCCGGCCTTGCGGATATCTGCATCGCCGGCCAGGTCGTCGGCGCGCACTTCCTCAAATTGCGGTTGGATGCGTTTCCGACCGTGTCGAGGCTCGCCGACCGTTGCTTTGCGCTGCCGGCCTTCGCAACGTCCCATCCTTTTGAGCAGCCGGGGTACAAGACCGCGAACGTGGCCCGCTGAAGAAGGCTGCCGTCATAGATCGAGGCCGAGCACGCGCGCCGCATTGCCCCCGGCGATCTGAGCGAGCGTGATCTCGTCCATTCCTTCGATGCCGGCGACATGACCGATCGGATTATATTCGGCCATGTCAAAGGGATAATCGGTACCCATCACGATACGGTCGGGGCCGAACACGTCGATCAGGTAGGCTAATTGGTGATAGCTGAAGACCACCGTGTCGAGATAGACCTGCCGAAGATAGGTCGTCGGCGGCAGAGGCAGGTCGGCATGCGAATCTCGCCGCGCTCCCCAGGCGTGATCGATCCGCCCGGAGTAGCTCGGGAGGTAGCCTCCGCCATGCACTGCCATCAATTTCAGTTCTGGAAAGCGCGCCAGCGTCCCTGAGAAGATCAGATTGTGAAGCGCTACCGTCGTGTCGAGCGGATTTCCCAGTACGTTATTGAAATAGTAATGCGTCAGGCGCTCCCCGTGGGTAAATCCGTTCGGGTGCATCATGATGAAGGCGCCGAGCTCTTCAGCCCTGGCAAAGAACGGGCGGAACTTCTCATCGGAGAGCTCCTGACCATCGACGTTGGTCAGGATCTCCACACCCCTCAGGTTTAGCGTGCCCATCACGTAGTCAAGCTCGCGAACGGCAAGTCCAGGCTCCTGTAGGGTGACGACGCCAAGCCCGACAAAGCGGTCTGGCTTGCGTGCGCAATATTCAGCGACGCCATCATTGGCGAGGCGATGCGCGGATTCGGCGATCTTGGAGTCGATCGTATAATAACACTGGCCCGGCGCCGGTGCGACGACCTGGATGTCAATCCCCATCCGATCGAGATCGCCAAGACGACGATCGATCGAGGTCATCACGTCGCGGACGTCTTTCTCCTGCTGCGCATTGATCTCCTTGCTGAGGTCGTCCGCAAAATAGGCGAGCGGGATGCGGCTGACGTCGACATGAGGCTGGGCCAGGGCGGCCGCCTGGGGGACCACAATATGGGCGTGAATATCGATCGTCGGGGAGGAGGGGCGTCGCGCGAGGCCGTCTGCATTGTGGATACGGGCTGCGGTACGACCATAGCGATTTTTGCGATCAATCATGACGATGAACCTGTTGTTGAATTGGAGAGACTTTGGAATTTCGATTTGGTCCAGCCTATGGCCGCTGCGGCCAGCGGGCGGATATCGCGGTCGCGTCGGAATCGCCAAGTCCTGCAGCTTCCGCCTCCTCAAAGCAGGCCAACGCGCTGGCCGCGACCGGAAGCTCGGCCTGAATGGACTTCGCGAACTGGACCGCGGTTGCGAGGTCCTTCTTGGCGGCACTGAGGCTGAAGGCGGTCTCGCCGGGTGGCTCGCCGTTCAAGTCCTTGGCAATGACCGCGCCGCGCCCCTTCATCGCTGTCGGCGTGCCTGCGGTGTCGGACAGAATGTCGATTAATCGATCGGCGGAAAGACCGAGCGGCTGGCAAATCGTAAGCGCCTCGCCCAGCGCTTGCCAATAGACCAACAGCGGCAGATTGATCGCGAGCTTGACGGTCGCTCCCGAACCGAGCGCGCCGACATGTTCGATGCGGCGGCAGAGTTGTTCCAGGACCGGCCTTGCGCGCGCGACATCGGCTTGCTCGCCGCCGACCAGCGCGAACAGCTTGCCTTCCCGGGCAGGACCTACGCTTCCACTTACCGGACACTCGACGAACGTTGCGCCCTGCTGCAACACTGACGCGCCGATCGCCTGCATCGTGTCCGGTCGAACGGTGCTCATATCGATCACCAGTTTGTTATCGAGCTTCCTCTTCAAGATGCCGTTGGGTGCGCGGTAAACCGCATCGCTTGCGGCGTCATTGAGCAGCATAACGATGATGGTCTCGCAGCCCTCGGCCAGCTCGGCAGGGGATACGAAAGGCTTTGCGCCCGCTTCAGTGAGAGGTTTGGTCTTGGCGATGTCGCGGTTCCAGACGCCGACCTCGTATCCCACCGCCATCAATCGCTGCGCGATCGATGATCCCATCCGCCCCGTTCCGCAGACACCGATTTTCATGCTTTGCCTCAC
>JAQGKC010000298.1 GCA_028290305.1 Bradyrhizobium sp. | reverse complement strand
ACGTCGCTGAGTCAAAACGCCTGCTTGGCGTGATGGAAACGCACCTTGCCGGACGGCAGTGGATCATGGACGATGAATATACCATCGCCGACATTTCGATGCTTGGATGGGTGCGCAACCTGATCGGCTTCTATGAGGCGCGTGAACTCGTCGAATTCGACCGTTTTCGGGAAGTGCCGGCCTGGCTCGAACGCGGCCTGGCGCGTCGCGCGGTCCAGCGCGCACTGAATATTCCACATACGCCATGAGACGGGAATGTACATTGTTCGCGGCAAGCACCGATCCCATGATGAAGCATTTCCGGCCGAGTCGGCGGCTGGGGCGAAATGCTCGCAGAGTGATGATCCTCCAACTCGCTGAGAACAACGCTATAGGATTGGGGTCGGCCGAGAAGTGACCATTTTATCACGCCTTTTCTTGCTGGTGGCTGTCGCACTACTGCCCGCGATCGCCATTCAGGCATACAATGAACTCGATCTCCGTCGTGCGCGCCAAGTCGAAGTGCAGAACCAGGCGCTCAGCCTGGCCAAGCTCGCCGCGGCAGAACAGCAGCAGATCGTACAGGGAATTCGTCAGGTCCTGATTGCGATGTCGGAACTCCCCTTGATAAAAACGAGAGACAGCCAAGCGTGCGACGCTTACCTGGCTGGTATGCAGCGGCGATTTCCAGCCTTCATTACCTTTCTTGTCGCCGACATCAAAGGCTGGTCTTTCTGTGATACGAACAGCGTCCATAGACCAATTTCCATCGTTGGGCGGCCCTACTTTGCCAGCATCCTGAAGACCGGAAAATTTTCGGTCGGAGAATACTCGGCAGGTCTGTCGACTGGCCATAAGGTCATTCAGTTTGCGTTGCCGTTCTATGGCGACGATGGTCGGATGGGCGGCGTCATCGTCGCGGGTCTCAGCCTCGATTGGCTCGCTGACTACATCGCTCACAAGGGCACCCCTCTCGGAGCCGCACTCGCCGTCACGGACCGCAACGGTACCTATCTCGCCCGCTACCCCGCTAACGGCCGGTTCGTCGGCACGAAGATGCCCGGTGACAAATACCTGAACATGGACGACCGGGGTGCGGTCGATATCCTCGACGTCGATGGCACGGAGCGGATCGAAGGCTACTCGGCCCTGCAGGCCGATTCCGGGGCGCTCGTTGTCAGCTTTGGCCTCAACAAGGCGCAGGCCTTCACTGAGATCCAGGATCGCACGTTACGCGCCATCCTCCTGATCGCTCTAAGCACCTCGCTGGTGTTGGTCCTGACATCTTTGGGCGCCCGCCGGTTCATCCATCGTCCGCTTGGCGAATTGGCCTCTGCCGCAAACCAATGGCGGCTCGGCGAATACTCGCGGCGCGTGGACATCCGGGACAAATCCGAAATTGCCCGGGTCGCCGACGCGTTCAACACCATGGCCGACGCACTGGAGCATCGCGAGCACGAATTGTCCGAGGCGAAGGAAAAGGCGGAGGATTCCGCGGCCCGGCTCACGATGATCTTTGAGAGTACGACCGACAGCGTGATCACGATCGATCGGGACTGCCGCATCAGCTTCTTCAACCAGCGGGCCTGGGCGCAGATCGCCGAAGGGCGCGAACTCATCGGCATGGAGCTGCACGAGGCTTTTCTGGACGCTGCCGGCACGGAAATTATCAGCCGAATTCGAGAGGCCATCTCGGACCAGCGCCCAGCCTCGTTTGAAGAGTTCTGCCCTCTCCGCGGTGTCTGGTACGCGCTCAATGCGTTCCCCTCCAACGAAGGCCTCGCAATCTTCTTCCGGGACATCACCGAGCACAAGCACGCCGTGGAGGCGCGCCGCCTGACCGAAGAGCAGCTTCAGCAGAGCCAGAAAATGGAATCCGTGGGCCAGCTGACGGGCGGCGTCGCGCACGACTTCAACAACCTGCTGACGGTGGTCTCCGGAAATCTCGAGCTCATCGAAGATGCGGCGGATAATGGCAGGGTCCGGCGGTTCGCCGCGGCTGCACGGCTTGCCGTTGATCGAGGAGCGTCGCTGACGGCCCAGCTTCTCGCCTTTTCCCGGCGGCAGAAACTGAACCCAAAACTAGTCAGCGCATACGAGCTGATTTCTGAATTCCAGGGGCTCATCCGCCAGGCGCTCGGAGGAGGATGTGAGCTCAGGCTGCGGACCGATGAGCAACTATGGCTTTGCCACATCGACCCGCCGCTGCTGGAGACCGCTCTCCTCAACCTGGCCCTGAACGGGCGCGATGCCATGCCGGATGGCGGCGTACTCGAGATCGAGACGCGGAACGTCGTCCTGGATGCGGGAGCCGTGGCCGGGTGTGTGCCCGGACGCTATGTCAGGTTGTCCGTCGCGGACAACGGTTGCGGGATGCCTCCCGAAGTACGGGATCGGGTTTTTGAGCCCTTCTTCACGACCAAGGAAGTCGGCAAGGGTACCGGCCTCGGCCTCAGCATGGTCTATGGCTTTGTCCGACAATCCGATGGGTATGTAACTATAGAAAGTGCGGCGGGCGCAGGGACCACTGTCGCTTTGTACCTGCCTAAAGCTACGCTAAGGCCTGACGCCGAGGTCGAAGCCATTCAAGCCGAGGCCGTACCGGGCGGCTCGGAACAAATCCTGGTGGTCGAGGACAGTGAGGATCTCCTGGAAGCCACGTCCGAAATGTTGACCACGTTCGGCTATCAGGTCCTTTGCGCCCGGAATGGTGCGGAGGCCATCCAGATACTTGAGAGTGGCCAGAAAATTGAACTTTTGTTCAGCGATGTCGTGATGCCAAACGGAATGAATGGCGTTGAGCTCGCCCGCGAAGCCCGCCAGCGGAATAAAGACATCAAAATTCTGCTCACCTCGGGCTACGCGGGGGATGTGTTGGAACGATATCGAGCGGTGGACGAATTTCCGATCATCGACAAACCTTTCCGCCTGTCAGACTTGGCGCGGCGCCTGCGGTCAATCTTGGAGGAGGTGTAAGATACTCGTGGCCACCTTGTCTTATGCGGGAACGCGCCGACACGTTGCAACGTGCCACGAGCCGACTTCGTTCGGATGTGGCGCCATCGAGCCCGCCTCCAACAAAAGCCTTTTTGTAAAGCTAGTATCAAAGCTTTATTTGCTGGGAAACTAAATTAGCGGGAGAAGTGTCACGATCGTTGATACTCACCTGTGTCTCCGCCGGGCTATTGCTCAGCTTGGCCAGCGCTTCTGCGCAAGAGGTGACGAAACTGAGCGAGCTTGTCTCCGGTATGCCCAAGGGCGGGTCCGTCTCCGCGTGCGGCTCGGCCCCCGGGTTCCGCGTTCCTTCGCTACGGCGGGCGGTGATCGCTGCTCCCATCTCACGTGGATTAAGATCCTATAACAATTCTGGACTCCCTAGCCACTTTCCTTGCGGGCCGTGATGCATTGCCCGCGCGCACTCGCGTTTGTGGCGCACAGTTTAACTGGTGTGCCTGCGTTAGTTCCTGCTTCCAACCGAACAGGACACGCGCCGCTATCCCATAGCGGCGCGCCACCTCCGACAGGCTGGCGCCAGGCTGCACCGCCTCCTCAACGATCCGGCGCTTATCCGCTTCACTGAACTTCCGCCGATGCCCCTCGCGTGCCGGCGGCACGATCGGCTCCGCGCAGCCGTAAGTCATATGACTAAGGCTATGACTAACGCTATGACTTAAGCCCCGGCGCCGGTAGAGCAGTTTGCGGTCCGGTAGCTGCGGCTCGGCTTTGAACTTCGCTCGCCAGTTGCCGAAAGCCTTCAGCGGAATCCCATGTGCCTCGCAATAACTGTCTTCTAACGCCACATGATACGGACGGCTTGGCTTCCACCGATCGTGTCCGCCGTCCCGCGAATAGAAGCCACTCCGTTGCATCAAAAATTCTGGCAAGCGCGCAATCGCATTCGCAATCCGGCGCGCCTCGTCAGAGGTCAAATGTTTGCTCGCGAACGTCCATTGTTGCGCCCGGTCCCAGTATTGAACTGAGGCCAGCGTAACGCCGTTGGCGTCTTTCACGATGTAGCAGTCCTCAGTCTTCTCGACCGGCCAAGGCGGCGGAAAATTGCGTTTTTGGCCAGTTGACTCCATAAGAACAGAATGAGAACATCCCGGCCGTTCAGTCAACTCGGAACCGCCCATGCCGCAAAGCGCCGCGCCAAATCCACAGGCCGACGCCGACAAGCTTGAGGCGGCGACCGATCAGGCCATTGCTGCCTGCGGCGGCGACGCACGGGCGGCTGTGAAGGCGTTGATAGTCGCGAATGAGTACTTGGAAGCGGAGCTACAGGCGACCGTATCAGCGGGATACGTGCGCGGTTACCGACCACGACCAAGCGCAACATCGGGGCCTTAAGCAGTCAGACCCAGAAAACAACGTACCAGAATCGAAAAAGCAGCGAAGCGAATGATCGATCGCGCCCGGTGGCGGCTGTCGGGTGCAAGAAATGAGCCGCACAGCTTTCGTTGGTGATCGAATGACGCACGGCGGCCAAAAGGGTTTCGGTATGACGAAGCACGGCCGATCAGGGCACGCGACCCGATCGCCGCGTTTCCGCTTCCTGCAGAAGCTCGAAGCACAAAAGAACGATCGCAAGGACCGCTCTCGGATCAAGGACCCGAAACAGTCCGTCGAAGAGCTATTCCGCCCCCGGAAGCCAACATGAACCTGACGAACTATCTTTGGATGAGCTCCGGGCACATTCGGAAATTCGGATGCTTGTACTCGGTACGTCTACCAAGCTGAGAGACAGACAGTTGGCGAACCTTTTCATTCGGCGTAGGGTCCCGACGCCGATTTGCGAACGAAGATATTGTTAGACCTAGCTTTGGCGGGGTCACTCTTGGACGCTTATTCACACTCCTGTAACTCCGGTGGATGTGATCGCGGACGCCAGGGCCCGTCAGAAGGCAAAAGGTTGACCCTAAGCCGCAGCGGAAGTCGGCGCAGGGAAGGGGCGGCAAGGCCTCGCCTCGAACGACCAGCCTATAGTTGGAATGAAGAAGCGTCCACGTTGCACCAATTTTTTGCCAACTCAATAAACTGCTTCTTCACCGAGGGATCGGACGTCACTTCCTGCCACGCATTTCTCCCGACCTCTTCCTCGTACTCGCCATCATCCGAGGGGCCATCTTCCCGTATCGCTTCGGTCACTGCTGCGCGAACCCTGTCTAGCAATTCGAGCGCAAACATAATCGGCTCTCGGCAGCTCTCCTCGAATTGTCTCCGCGCTTGGGCCATGGATGCAGAAGAGATTCTCCTGCCACGAACAGTGGGGTCGTCGCGCCCCATCATGTCTTTCCATTTTTGCGAATTGTACCGCGAGAAGTTCGGAAACAAGCCTCCGTTATTTTTCCACATGACATTATCTTCGTGCACCGCACGATCTTCGTAATAGCAGCGGATAGCGTGGGTGTGCCAAAGCACCGTGATGACGGCGTCGATTTCAGCATTGCTTAACGGCATTGTATGCTCCGATGCAGGTTTCAACCGAGTTGGACGCGCGAGAGTATGCTTCATGCTCGGACCGAAAATCGGTCGAACGCCGTCAAGGTCTGAAGACGCGGCTCCGTATCCCGGAGATAGATTTCGGTCTTCAGAAACGCGATTTCGTCATCCAGCCCGCTTTCGTCGACGTCGATATACCATGACCTCGGTCTGCCATCGCTCCCGTCACTCCAACGGTAACCGCGCCGCTTGAGCGAGTCCTTGAGATCAAAGGGCGATTGCTCCGCCCATACCCTGGATGTTCTCAGTGACGTCGAGATACGCCTCGTCTAGGGAAAGTGGCTCGATGATGGCGGTGTGCTCTGCGAAGATCTCGCGGATCTGAAGGCTGATCGCCTTGTAGACCTCGAAGCGCGGCCTCACGAAGATCAGGTCGGGACACTGCCGTTTCGCGGTGATCGACGGCATCGCTGAGCGGACTCCGAACTTTCTGGCTTCGTAGCTCGCAGCGGCGACGACGCCGCGCTCCGCGGACCCGCCGACGGCGACGGGCTTGCCGCGAAGCTCCGGATTGTCCCGCTGCTCAACCGACGCGTAGAAAGCGTCCATGTCGATGTGGATGATTTTGCGGTGAGACGTCGACGCGACGTCCTGCACCGGATTGGAAGTGGGCATAGGCGGATACTAGGAAAACCTCAGGCAGAAGTCTTTACGGCGGTCGCCGGTGGCGCGGAAGCCGTTCTCGTCGACGCGGCCAGGCCATGGCGCGGATCGACCCTCAATGTCGATGTTCCGGGTCGCATCGAAGGCGGAAAGCGCTCTAGGGATCGCCTCCGCCGACGACGGATACCTTGCTCAGCCGCCGCAAGTCGGCTCTCTCCTTGCACAAGCCATCGAACTTTGCGCGCATCCGCGCGAGCAGCGCCTCGGCCGAGACCGTTGAGGCACCGGCCCGCTGCAGCATCCGGATCTCTCGCTCCTGAGCCCCGATCTGTCCACGCATCCGCGCGATCTCATTCCGGACCCAGTCGATCTTCACAGGCCGCTCAGGTCCTCGGGCACGTCCCCGAACCTCCGGATCACCTTGGCATCGCCGAAGTCGCCGGTCGCAGGATTCCCGCTGCGGCTGAAGGCAAGGGCGCCGATGTAACCTTCCTTGCGCGACAGCGCCTCGGCTTTCATGACCGCGGCGCTCGGATTGAAACACTCGATGGCCTCGGCTGCGGCGACGCCCTCGTCGGAGAGAACGAACGGGAGCGCGACGTAGTACGTAACTTCAGACATCCGGATCCTCCTTTCTTCCCCTCAGAGCCGGCAGCCGCCCGCGCATACCCCATGTTGGACCGTAGCTCGGCGACTTGGGCCTCGAAAAATTCGTTCGCAACCGGCCGCACCCTCACGGGGTCAATGACACCGCCGCCCCAGACACGATGGTCTGATCCGCGCCGGCGCCTAGGTCAGGCGAGGCAGAGGTATCTAGCCCGACGGCATCCATTATTGTTCCCTGTATGTTCACCCGTCAAGTCCGTCGCAGCATAGGTGGCTATCTTTGCTCGCGCCCCGGCGCAGATTTCGGAATCCTGACAAATGCATGTCGGAACTGGTCGCCCCTGTTCGTCTTAAGTCCGTGCCGCCCTGAAACGGAGTTTTGCGTATGGCCCCCCGCGCTAACTGGAAAGGCTTCCTGCGCCTTTCGCTCGTCACCTGTCCCGTAGCGCTCTATCCGGCCACCTCGGAGTCCGAAAAGGTCTCCTTCAGCCAGCTCAATCGGAAGACCGGCCACCGCATCAAGTATGCCAAGGTCGACGCCGACACCGGAGAGGAGGTCGCTAACGAAGACATCGTCAAGGGCTACAAAGTCGACACCGACACCTTCATCGAGGTGACGAAGGAGGAGCTCGAAAACGTCGCGCTGGAGTCGACACGGACGATCGAGATCGACGAGTTCGTCGACCGCAGCGAGATCGACCCGAGGTACCTGATCCGTCCTTACTACTTGGTGCCTGACGGCAAGGTCGGGCACGACGCCTTCGCCGTCATTCGCGAAACGATCAGAGAGATGAACAAGGTTGCCATCGGACGGGTGGTGCTGACCAACCGTGAGCACATCATCGCCCTCGATCCGCTTGACAAGGGCTTGATGGGAACGTTGCTGCGCTATCCCTATGAAGTCCGCTCCGAGAAGGAGTATTTTGACGACATTCAGGACGTCAAAGTCACCAAAGACATGCTGGATCTCGCCAGGCACATCGTCAACCAGAAGGCGGGGCACTTCGAGCCGGACAAGTTTGAAGACCAGTACGAAACCGCGCTCATCGATCTCATCAACCAGAAGCGCGCGGGCAAACCCATCGCCGCGAAGGAGCGGCCGCGCGGAGAGAACGTGGTGGATCTGATGGACGCGCTGCGCAAAAGCATAGGCGGCGCTTCGGAGGCGCCGAAAAAGCCGGCCAAAAAGCCCAAGAAGGCGTCGGCCGGCCAAAAGGAGATGCTGATGCCGATCGCCGGAAAGAAACCGGCGAAGGAGACCGCGGCGAAGAAGCCGTCGGCCAAGCCTCAGCGGAAGTCGGCCTAGCGTTCACTATGGCTTCGCGCAAATTGCAAAGCGCCGGGCTCCTGCTTTTTCGAAGAGGCGTCGTCGATCTCGAATTGCTGCTTGATCATCCGGGAGGACCATTTTGGCAAAACAAGGATGACGGTGCCTGGAGCATCCCGAAGGGTCTGATTGGCGTCGACGAAGCGCCGCTGTCAGCCGCTCCGCGCGAATTCGCCGAAGAGACCGGATACGACCCGGACGGAGATTTCTTGCCTCTCGGCGAGGCGCGGCAGCCGGGCGGCAAGGTCGTTCACGCGTGGGCCATCGAAGGCGACTGGGATCCCGCGCTCATCCAGAGTAACACCTTTGAGATAGAATGGCCGCCGCGCTCCGGACGCCGTCGGACTTTTCCGGAAATCGACCGCGCGGCTTGGTTCGGTATCGTCGCCGTGCGACGGAAGATCCTGAAGGGACAAATGGTTTTCGTCGATCGATTGCTTGAGTGCGCCACGACAGTTTGCCGCGACAACCGATAGTACCGGCCCGACAATGTTCGATCTAACGTTCCTCGGAACTTCGGCCAGCGTGCCTTCGGCGGATCGCAACCATCCGGGCCTCCTGGTGGAGGCCGGGGGCCACCGCGTCATGATCGACTGCGGGGAGGGTACGCAGCGCCAGTTGCTCCGGAGCGGCGCTGGCTTCAGAAGGCTCGACCGGCTCTTGCTGACGCACGGCCATTTCGACCACGTGCTCGGCATTCCGGGTTTGTTTTCGACGCTGCGGCTGCGGCAAACCACCGATGTCATGACGATCCACGGCAGCCCGGAGACGCTCGACGTCGTCGTCCGGATGCTCGCCGGGCTCTGGGGCGAGGGACGTGCGCCCATCCCGTTGCAACTCGTTCCGTTGGCAGAGGGGCGGATCATCGACGCCGGCGAGTTCACTGTCGACGGTTTCCGTGTGCGTCATCGCGACACCGAAAGCTTCGCGTTTTCGTTCGAGAGCCAAGCACGTCGCCACCTTCTGCCCGACCGCCTATCGGTTCTCGGCGTGCCGGACGGTCCGGTGCGCAAGGATTTGGCGGAAGGGCGCCCGGTCGTTCTGGCAGACGGCAGGCGGATCGATTCCGAAGACGTGCTGGGGCCGCCCGAAGGGCGCAAGAAGCTTGTCGTCGTGGGCGACACAGAAACTACCGGTGGCTTGGCCGAGCACGTCCGGAACGCTGACCTCATGGTGATCGAAGCAACCTTTCTCGAACGCGATGCCGGTATGGCCCTCGACTACGGCCATCTTACAGCCGCGAAAGCGGCCGAGCTCGCTGCGGCCGCCGGCGTGAAGCGACTGGTCCTCACACACATCTCCGGACGCTACGCCGACGAGGAGATCCTGGCGGAGGCGACAAAAATATTCCCGAACTCCAGAGTGGCGGCAGACCTCGATCGACTGGCGTTTTGAAGGGTTGCCGATGATGTCGCGAAAGAAAATATCGAATGGCTAGGAAACTAAAGACCTATGAAACTTCGCTGGGGTTCTTCGACCTGGCGATAGCGGCGCCCTCGATGAAGGCCGCCTTGGACGCCTGGGGCGCGGACAGCAATCTCTTTCACCAGGGCGCGGCCAAACAGAGCGAGGATCCGGAAGTCGTGGCGGCAACCATGGCGAAGCCGGGTGTAGTGCTGAAGCGTCCTGTGGGTTCAAATGGGCACTTCAAGGAACACGCCGAACTGCCCCGCAATCTCGCCGGCGACGGCGGAGCGAAGAAGGCCGCGCGCAAGCCTCCGAGCCGCAAGCCGCAAAAACATGCCAAGAAGACCGCCGACGAAGGGGAGGATCGCAAGGCCGCGCTCGCATTCGAGAAGGAACAGGCACGTCGAGAGCGCGAACGCGCAAAGGAGGAAGCGGCTCAACGCAAAGAGCGCGAACGACGGCAGATCAATATCGATCAGGCGCAAAGCGCCTTGGACGCGGCCCGCCGAAGGCACGACCAGGACGCGGCGGGCATTCAAGCCAAGATCGAGGATCTCGAAGAGCAGTCCCGGGCGGAGGAAGCGCGATGGGGCGAGGAGCGGTCCAAACTCGAGGCAGCGCTGCGGCGGGCTCGCGGGTAGGTCACCTGGTGTTCATCCAGATCCTTCAGCACTCGCGCAATCGTCGGACGCTCGCTACTTACGGTACTCGGTTGCCCACCGCTGTTCGAAATGCTGTGGGGTATAGGAGTAGGTGAATGGCGCTCGAAATTCAGTCCGGCCTCGTCTTCAATTCCATTTTCTGGCTCACGTCTCCGCGGCGGACGAGGTCCACATGGTCGAAACCATGATGGACGACGTCTCCGTCATCTGTAAAACCAAAGGTATCCCGTTTCAGAGCTACGTGGTTCCGACTGGCGACCAACTGATCCGGTCGCTTGCCGAGATCGAGAGCGCTGCACGCGACGGCTGTCGGCCTCTGATCTATCTCGATATGCACGGGTCCCCCACCGACGGCGTCGAGATCGCCGCGACGAACGAGATGGTCCCGTGGGACCAGGTCGTCGACGCGTTGCGGGCGATCAATCGTCAGACCGGAAATAACCTGTTGGTTATGGCTGGGGTCTGCTTTGGTTTGTACGCAATCAAGGAGACGATCATCACCGATCATGCCCCGTTTTACATGTTGATCGCCCCTGAAGAGCCGGTCACTTTCGGCGACCTGATGGATCAGACATTTCCTTTCTTCCAGAACCTGACGACTCACTGGGATGTCGTAAAGGCCGCCAAAGAAGAACTGTCGCCGAAGATGAAGACGTTCGGTCTTCACAGTGGCTATGGCGAAATACATCCTGCGCTCCTGCAAGGGCAAGGGCGTCCAGGAGAGGCGGGAGAATCTGCTGACAGAGGTCCTGAAATCCGGCTACCCCGATACACCGGATGGTCTGCGAATCTTGAGACAAGCCATCAAAGACGGCATCAAGCCGTCGCAAGCGATGCTGGATAAATAGGCTTTTCGGAATATCGTGTGGAAACATGGGCATCCAGCACACGTAAATCTCGGATTATAGTGTGGACGTCCCCGAAGCGCAGCAACGATTGGAGAAAGGCCGGGCTACCCTTGCCGCCACCCGATACGGAAGGCAACCGGATCGGTGACCGGCGGCTTGGTGAAACCGTTTCCTTCCACCACTTCATCGAATATTGCGGCCACATCGAACCGGACGACGCCGGCTCATGTCCCGTAGCCCGGCAGATCAATCCCGCATTTCCGAACCACAGCTTCCAGATCGGAAAGCGTTTCGGTGTGATCCAGTATTTCCGTCAGGCTCTCCTCAGTGCCATACAGTGTAAGGGTTTCCGCGTCGATCACCGACGTGGTGCCGTCATTCCGGGCGCGTTCGATGATCTGAATTGCGATTTCGAGCCGACGCCTCTTTCCGTCCTCTTCCGCGGACGACGTCTGCGTGCCACGCGACTTCGCGGAAACCCTTCGCGCGATCCATTCGAGATAGCGTTTGGGATCTGCGGTCTTCAGGACGTTGGCGGCGAGATCGGAAGTTTCGTTGGGAAGGCGTTTTATCAGTTCAACGATCTCTTCCGGTGCGCCGGCCGAGAGCGCATCAAAGATCATCTTCGTTCCGTCTTCGGAGGGCTCGATCAGGTCGGGGCGTCCGGCCATGGCGGCCTTTAGAAGGCTGAGAAACTGCGCCTCCAGCGCGTTTCGGATCTCCGTCACCTTGCCAGCGACGACGCGTGGTAGACCGAAATCTCGATCAACCGTTTCCAGGCGGATGCCGAAGTCGCGCGCCGTGCACCTTGCGAGCCGTTCGACGAACTCTGGGAACGCGCTACGGTCACCGTACCAGGGGAACATCCGCTTAGCGCGGTCGAGCACGGATTCGTATGTGCACTTCGCGCCGATCAAAACCACATCGTCGCGATCCTTCGGACGGTCGGCAGCGACCTTGACCAGGTAGAGAGTTTCCGCGGATAAGGCGCGTATCTGGACCGGCATGCCTTCGATGTTGAGGGTCTCGACCGGCGGCGATTCGTCGATGTCCTGGACGGCGAACGCGCCCCAGATGGTGTTCACGGGAGTGGCGTCGATCTTGAAGTTCGGCCCCAGCTTCCGGCGGAAGAATTCCTGCACTGTGCTCACGGCGGTATCGTCGAGTTCGGACATGTAGACGTCCAGATCGTCCGACCGGCTGCGGATCGAAAGGGCGGCGAGGGCGGTCCCTTCGACGGTGACCACGGTCTTCGGAAGCCGTCCGGTGAGCCTGAGTTGTTCACGCAGGAGCGCCCGGAGGATGTCGATGGCGTCCGCCAGAGCTACCTTTTGGATTCGCTGTCCATGCATTCGCCGCCCGGTCATAATCGATCAAATGGAAGCCGGATCCGAACGGGACGAGATCGGCGAGATCGGCCCTCAGCCGGTCGGCCACCCGGCCGACGGGTAGGCCGGATGCTACGAGAGCTGGTGCAGGGACTTCACCGAACAGATGGCGCTTCAACCGGGCGGCCTTGTTGAGCTCCCGTTGGGACGCGGGTCCTGGGTCGAGAGCGATGCGGAGGGCCTCCGACGCTTCCTGCGGCCAAGCTTCCAGGGGCGCCTTGGTCTCGATCAGGGTACGGACCATGCTGAGGATCCGACCGTCGACTTCGGTCGCTTCCCGGGCGGTATGTGCTGGCGCATCTGCGGCGATCATGGAACCAAGATAGGCCTGCCAACGGTTTATGGCAAACCATCGGACGGCGGTCGGCGATCAATCCCGCCGGTTCACACAAACAGCGGTTCAATCGCCATGGGCATTTCAACACGATAATCCGGATATCGAACGTCAAATCGAACCGGCCTGGCGACGGCATGTGGTGATCGAGCACGTCGGCGATCGGGGCGACGAATGCCTGAAAATCCACGTTGGTCTGGATTTGTCCGGTGAAAGCTTCGACGATCGTGTGTTCTACGGCATACCGCACGTCCGCGAGATCGAATACGTACTCTATCGGGGCCGTGGCCCCGCGATCCTCCGGCGAGTGCGCGTTTGTTCGCAAGCAACCCGATAGTCTTTCGAGGGACCTTTTGGGCGCTTTCGAATGCTTCGTTCACCATCCAGGAAAAATTCTAGCCAACCCGCGACTTGCCGAGCAAAGGATGTCTTCTAAATTTTCAAGCCGCCGGCGACGCCGGAACGGCCGCGACGACCACTGTTCCGGCGTCATCTTTGGTAGACAAATAAAAGTTAATATTTTCAATGGCTTATCCGATCCGCTGTGCCCTGAGTTAACGATGAAACGGGAGCGCCAGTTGAGGCTTTCTCCGAATGGCACCATATTGCGAGGATGTCGAAAAGTGCGTTCGAGAACCTGACTGCAGCCGTGACCACCATCAACACGCCGATGCCGTTCCGCATCGACGAAGGCACTTTGCTGGCATGTCTGAAGGGGGAGATTTCCGAGCGGAAATGGCGCGTGTACGTGCAAGCGTTGTTCGACGAGGTCGATGTTTCCGTCATTCACAATCTCGTCGTCGATCATATCGTGACGTTCGAGGATTTATTGAAGGCCATCGACATCTGGCAGGTCACGGAGTCCGAAAATGAAAGATGGATCAGGGAAATGGCTTCCTTCGAGGTGGGAAGATCTCATGCAGAAGGCGCTGATCGCACTCGATAGTTTGGAGGGCGGGCCCGGATCGT
This sequence comes from Bradyrhizobium sp., assembly GCA_028290305.1. The sequence goes on along the minus strand of JAQGKC010000298.1, from coordinate 2,082 downwards.
GGACGTTCGGTGGCGGCACTGCCTTGGCGCAGATCCTAGGTCATCGGATCAGCTACGACGTCGATATTTTCTTGGATTCAAGCAACGTCTTGAAGAACCTCGCACCGAATATGAATCCCGTAACGAAGTCGCTTTGCGATACGTGGCAATGGCCCGGGAAGTACCTAAAACTCATCCTGCGCGACATTGGTGAGATCGATTTTCTGAACGCCCCATCGTATATCGACAATCCGACGTATCAGATGAAGTTTGGCGACCGCTCCATTCCTGCGGAGCGGTCTGCAGAAATCGCGACCAAAAAGTTGATCTATCGAGCGTCGACATACGCGGCGCGCGACACCTTCGATCTTGCCGCGATCTACTTGTACGATCGTTCGGCCCTAGGCGAGATTGCGCAGTGTCCGGCAATCGTCGATCATGTCGTGTTGTCCGCTCTGAACCGGTTGAATCTTGCGAAGCAGCAGTATCAATCGGAAATGAGAAAGCTGATTAACTCAACTCCGCGGGGTGAGGAATTCATCGACAAATCCTGCGAAATTGCTTTGGAAGCCCTGGCAGAGATTCGGAATCTGATCCCCAAAAATGAGACCGAACCAAGCAACGGCATGCAGTGTTCTTGAAATCGCGTGCCGAGGCGTCAGGCCGGCACGTCGACTAGGCTGCCCAGCTGAAAGTTGAGTCAGAAGGGCTCGCAGCGAACCTTGAGTTCTCCGCGAGCCCTTCTTTATTCGTCGCGGCAGTGCCGCCGCGGACGATCTACTACGTCCCGCAGCCCTATCGCGCATATTCTCCCAGGGCTCCGCCGCGCGGCTATCGCGGCTACCTGACGGGCTGGGACCGCCGATCCTGCGGTGACTCACCTGGGTCTAGAGTGGCGGTCTGGCGAACACTCCTTCGGGACATGCCGGGGCAGCACGGTAGGCCTCGTCGAGCCTATGCCGAATGCGCTCCCCGAGCTCTTCGATGACGAGGCCCTCTATGTCTTCGCGGTCCGCGCCGAAGGCTTCCCCGATCGGACCGACCAGCGCGACCACCAGGCGGCTCAGCCCGACGTCCCAGGATCTGAGGATGACTTGGTGCAGGTGATAGTCGGCGCTCGCGAACGGAGCGAAGGCTTTCTTCACGTCCATATCGGTCCGAAGCTGACGGAAAAGAACGTGACCTAGAAGTTAAGTAAGGCGGTCGGGCAAGATCAAGCTACTGACGGCCCACCGAGCGCTGTTTTGCCTGGCAGGAATAGGACCTATATATTGGACCTATGGCGATGATTGATCGAGAAACGAGGATGTCAGAAATCGTTACCGTGCCGGAGAGAAAAGCCCGCGAAGCCGCTCGGCGACGCGCGGCCGCATGCGATATTATGACAGAGGCCAAGGAGTTCGCGGCGGTTCGCGGCGGGCGGTTCTACGTGTTCGGATCGGTCGCCGAGGACCGGATTAAGTACGATAGCTATTTCGATGTCGTCGTGGATTTCCCACGACCGCATGATCGTATTGCCATGAGCGACTCCAGGTGGTCAGACGTCGAAGCCGATGTCGAACAGGCGCTCAGGCACTTCGGAATAGCGATCGAGATCTTCCAAGCGGGAGGGTTCGATGATCCTGGCGTCGAAGGCTACAAGTCGACTTCGGCATTCAAGCAGGGAATGGACGCGGGTTAGGTCCTACACCAGGCCTGTCGCGCCGCCTCCCAAGGAGCTTTGTCCGGTACCTGCAGGTTTACGTTTCTCGCGACTGGGCCTTCGAAGTTACCGAAGGTTCATAGAGGTTGACATGGTTGGATAGCGAGCGTAGCGGGCACGATCTATCGATAGATAGATTATGCCGCTCAGTGACGCGTGGCAGCCGATGGTGACCCGCTGCTCAATGCTGCGCGGCGGGTCACGGTCGCCGGCAGTGTGTGCAAGCAAGGCTTCGACTCCAAGTCTGTCGGTGATTTCACCATTGAGCAATCTCTGAACGGGAGGATGACAGTGAGCCAGACCAAGAAAGCTAAACAATTCGCCGCCCTTCACGTCAAAGGGACGCCAGTGATACTTTACAACGCGTGGGATGCAGGCAGTGCGAAAACGATCGTCGATGC
>JAQGKC010000135.1 GCA_028290305.1 Bradyrhizobium sp. | reverse complement strand
GCGCCCCTCATCAAATTCGTCAATAGGCCCTGTAAAGTAAGCACTTGTTGGTGCCGCCGCGGTCCGCGCGGGCTCCCGGTTGATCGGGCGATCCGGTAGAACTACGAGCCAACAATTCGACTGCGCGCTAATTTTTCTTTGAAACGTCGGTCAATCGCTGTCGAAAGCAGCCGATGGCCAACGCGATACCGCCGACCGTTTGGGTTCCTTCACCGACCATTCATCGCCCAACTCCTTTTATGCACGCGGTGGCACGTGACCGGGGTCGAAGATGGACGGATCGCCGATGGAACAGCCAGCGCTCATACATACGTGCGAGTGCGGGACCAAGTATAAGCTTCTAATGGTCAGAACCGGGTTTCCGACGACCGGCGATGCGGTTTGCGGGAAATGCCACGCCGTCATGGACAGCTGGCGTGATACAACGATCTTCTGGGCCTACAGCCCGATGGAAACCTGCCGCCCGCTACTGAAGCGGGGCTAGGAGAGGCAGGGCCGAACGACCGGTGGCGACTCAGTTCGAAATCTGTTCCAGTTTTGCAATTTCTAAGAGCCGATTGAGATGATACGCCAACGTCAGCAAGGCACTGGACGCTCCCATGAGCGCGGTAGCACGTTGGACTGAAATACCCTGTTGCGATGCCAGGGTCCGATATTCGACTGCGTGAGCATTGCACTCTTCAACCGTTGGCATGGTCATTTTCTTATCCGTTCCTAGCCTTGGGAGTTTGCCTACGAGTGCCTTGGCTTCGTGCAACCAGCGTATCGGCTGCGCACCTGTCATTCCGGGAAACCGAAGATTGTCCCCAAATAAAGCTGCCTTTGTCCTAGGTCGTCGGCCAGATTGGGTTGTGCCGGATTCTGGGAAACTAAACACGTCCAGCGTTTCCCCGGACAGGCGTCTTTGGATGTACTCGTGCTCCAGCTCTGTAACATTGGTTTTCAGCAGTCCGGCAATGGCGGCCTATATCATTCCGATGGGCGTCCAAACGAGCCAATGCAAAGTCCTCCATGATCGTTGTCCTCAGTCGTTCCAAACCGGATGGGATCGGCGTTTGGGTTAGAGCTCTAGAGGGCGTGTCAGCCGGACCTGCGCCAGTTCAAGTTGGGGAGCGACATCAGTATCAGCACCGGATCATAACCCTGTGCGTCAGAATTATGCTCGTTGTCCACATTACGTAAAAATACCCAATTGACCGGTGCGATGTCGCAGGCGGGTCCTCACTTCCTCGTACTTCATTTGAGGGCCGGCAGAGACTTTGGCCGCCGGCGTCGGCATGCAGGACAGGAAAGCTGCCGTTGCATGGCACGATCATTCGACACAAGAACGGTCGCTTCTCGGTCCGGTGACTCTATACCGAAAGGCGTAAGGGCGGCGGTTCGCTGACCGCCGATGAACGCGGTTCAACGTCGGTTGCCAGTGCGTGCCAACAAGCAAACGCGACGCGCCAAGGCGTGGTACGGCCCGCCTCGTCAATGCGACTGAAGGCAGCTGCAATCTCGTTGTCGCTCGGGCTGTACCTCAGTTGCCAGCCGCGTCACGGCCGAGGGCGTGAATGAGTTCAAGATCTCATATGACCTTGACGATCGTCAACGCGCTTCAGACTTCTCGCCCTTATCGATCAAACTAGCTTCGCCTCGGCATGACCCTTTGCTGACGCGATTTGACACTTTCAAGCTGATCAGGAGACCGTCATGACCAGACTTATTCGTGCGGGCGCAACTACTCTTGCGATAGTTGGCAATTTGGGCTTCGCCTGCGGCCAGAACGCGCTTGGCGAGGACCATCCCGAGCTGAACGCAACGCAGCAGCGGGCGGTCAATGAGGGGCTTGCGAATTCACCGTCACAGCCTGCACCGTCCGGCGAACGACCAAAGGTCGGCGACAAGGTTCCCGACTCCATGACCGCGCAATCGGTGCCCGACGGAGTCAGCGATCAAGTTCCCGAGTTAAAGAACTTGCTGTTCGTCAAGCTGCCGGACCGCATTATTCTGATTGATCCGGATTCCAAGCTGGTGTCCGAAGTCGTCATCAGCTCGGGCTCCGATTCGGATTCGGCCACCACCGGTTCAAATAGCAATGGTTCGGTCGGATCTTCTTCCGGCAGTTCGAACCAGCGGCATCAATAGGCCGCCACGATGTCAGCCTGGTTTGACCCCCGCTTGACCCGCGAAAGCGGTTTTAACGGCACGCCCCTGTTCACGTTGCTGCTGGCGATCTTCTTGATGATTGCCGTGCTGGCGCTACGGATCGATCGTGCCGCAGCGCAGGAGATTGCGCTTACTCCTTTGGAGGCCAACGAGGTCGCGAAAGGTTATCGCGCGGATGCGCTCAAATTGAAGCCAGTCGTCAATGACAAGAACGAGGGGCTCGGAAGAATCGACGACTTCGTTTTCAGCAAGGATGGCAACAGCATCTTTGTTGTCCTGGCCGTCGGCGACTTTGGCGGCCTGACCAGCCACCTGATCGCAATTCCCTTCCGCAGCCTGAAACTCGACGAATCCGCCGACAACATCATGCTGCCGGGAGCAACACGCGCCGCGCTGCAGAAATTGCCGGTTTACGTCGGTGAACCGGTTGCCCAGTCTTCTCAGTCCGCATCACCGAGACGCTGATCGGAATCGCGTATCAACCAGTAGACTACGCCAAGCGCGAGGATCGCCGCGGCAAGCGCCAAGATGTGCCAGGCATCGATTTCCGTGAGGTCGAGAATGATAAACTTCCGGCAGATGGCAAGGAGCGCGATCACGACCACCGAACGGATTTGGACGACGCTTTCGCTTCGCTCGGCCATGACGAGGAGCGATTTCTTGAATTCGAGCGCAATAATCACCGTAAAGATCATGCCGAAAACGACCTGAAAAATCGTGTAGTCGGACGGATCAAGGCTGCCCGACAGAACGAGACCGAACAGAATTTTCAAGCTCAGGCTCCAGAGCGCCGCAACGACGATGACAGCGATCAACGCGGTGAGGATGAGGACAACGATGTACTCGAAGCGCTGATAGAACGAAAGCAGCCTGAATTTATCCTTGGCATTTCCCAGTTCTTCCTTGATCGACATCGATGCCCTCCAGGCACAGCAATACAAGTAGCGTTGCGGCGAGGCTTCAACAGCGTGGGTCGCATTTAGTCGCAATGCAATTGAGGATCGTCAAGGCCCGGTCGATAGCGATTTGCATCATGTCAGTCAGCGACAACGTCCCAATTGTCGCCGCCCGTCTTCGGGCCTTTTTCCTCCCCCTAAACTTGGGCCGCGGGCGAAAGCTGCGCGGTCCTCCTTTTTTATGCGTGATCCCTTTTGCGAACTCGTCCCGCCTCCTTCGTCATTCCCCTGCTCGTCCGCCTTAAAGCCCCAACCAGCGCATGGCCTTAGGTCGATCGCCATCGCGCTTCAAGTTGTTGTCTGCGCGTGATCTTTTCGGAAAACCGCTTCGCACTTTTTCTGGATCGTGCTTCAGATCGGGCCGCGGTTGCATATTTGGCTGCGGCCGCTTAGCACACCCGAACGGTATCGAGCCCGCACCAAGGAAGCGCCGCGGCATGACCCTCATCCGTTATGACGGCATCTCGGGCGTTCGCGAATTCGAGCGCCTCAACGCGGCCGTACAGGCGGCGAGACTCAAGGCTCCGATCGCCGAAATCTATTCCCTCGATCGTCCTTACAGGGCGCATGAGCGTCTCGCCCAGGGGCAGGTGCTCGGAAAGATCGTCCTCGCAGGGCATGCTTCATAGCTGCAGCCATTCATTGGAACGCCTGCCCGCGCCACGAATTGGCCGACATGCAGCGATTCTATTTCCATCGGTACTTGAACGGACGATTGACGGAGGACCGCAGAGGCCTCCGATTTGGGACTGCCGATGAGGCCTGCGCCCATGCCGTCCGCCGTACTCCGACCGCCCTCGGAAAAGCCGCCCACGCCAAGGCGAATACTTACGTTGCTACCGAGGTTTCAGATGGCAAGCGGACGTTCTGCGTGATCAGAGGCAACGTCGTGATAGAGCGACGATAGCTTCGGGATATTCTTTCGCCGAGCTTTGGACTCTCGTTTTATTGCGCCTGTCACATTAGCATCGCGCAGGATGGCCGGGATCGAGTCGTTCGGCGTTTCTTTGCACGCCAAGTGTCACCTTCCGGGTCCGGAACGCCACGTCGCCCAAGCAGGTCACGCTGAAGGTCGTCTTCCGACTTGTCGGGCTCGATCCCGTTCAGTGGCCGCGACTTTATGCATTCACGTCTGTCACTGCCAACAAGCCCTTTGCAACGTGGCTATCTAGGCGGCTTGAGTTCACTCGCTATCCAGCCAACTGCATCGGTCCGAAGTGGATCGATAGCGACCGCACGTATTTCGCGACGACCGCAAGTCGAACAGTCGAAGGTGAACTCTTGATGTCCCATCGTACCAGGAGAAGTTCTGGCCCATTTCATCGGACGTTTGCATTTCAAGCACGACGGCCGATGGATGGTTGCAAGCTCTTTGAATCTATCAGTTCGATCTGAGAACATCGGTCCAGCAGGATAGCTGCTCTCCCTGATTGGTCGTTGGTTACGCGGTCCCTGAACTCTGGGGTGAAATGAAAATAGTCGCTATTCAGTAATGCTACGTAATGCTTCAGCTGCACCGATCTCGCTCTCGAACTCTCTGCGGCTCCGTCGTATGCTGACTGTGTTGTTTATCGAGAAGGATCTCATTCTTGACGGCCGTCAATGCACGTCCCGTCACGGCGCTTAAGTTCGCCAGGTGACAAACAGATCGAACCAAGCTGCGGGAGCATGTCAATGGCCAGCACCACGTATGGTAACGCTTCTGAAGTTGACTCCGATTCTGCATCGAGGACACTCGTCCGAAATTGGTGGCTGTTCACGCTGCGCGGCGTGGTGGGCATCATCTTTGGATTGATTGCGCTCATATTCCCAGGCGCAACGATGCTATCGCTCGTCATCGTGTTTTCCGCCTACATGCTGGTGGACGGAGTAGTCGGGATTATCTCGGCAGTGCGGGCGGCGCGCCAAAGGGATCGCTGGGGCTTGCTGGCTTTTGAAGGCCTGCTCGATATCGCGGTCGGCATTGCCGCTTTTCTCTGGCCGGGGCTTACTGTTCTCGCGTTCGTGTTGCTGGTCGCGGCGTGGGCAATCGTCACCGGCGCGCTGATGGCCGCCGCGGGCTTTCGCCTCAATATCGACCATGGCCGATGGTGGCTGGTTCTGGGCGGCCTGATTTCTCTCGCGTACGGCGCCCTCCTCATCGCTACACCGATTATCGGGGCGGTCGTACTCACCTGGTGGATCGGAGCCTACGCGATCGCGTTTGGCATTTCGTTGATCATATTTTCCTTCAGGCTCCGGTCCCGGCAACAGCAGCCGCTCAATTCCAGCACGGCCAGATCAGCGGCTTAGGCAATAGCGAACTGCCGATCAGACGTAAAAGACGGTGTGAAAGGCTCAGAGGCCAGGCAAAAGCTCGGCTCTGCTAAACCATCTCCGCAGCATGCAACCCCTGTGATACATAACATAGGTAAAGTGCAATCATACCGAGGTCCGTCAGGCATTTCTAGCACCCTACCTTTCACGATCGAGGCCGGTGCCTATTTGGCATTGCCAAATTCCGAAGACCAGTAGCATACTTATCGGGGCTGCCGCGAACCTTCTCAAGGCCGAGGCGATGCCGTGGACACATTCGCTCGCAAATCCTGACGCGTTGCGACGTTGCATCCGCGATCTGATCGCGCTTTCAGCGCTTCCTGCAGCCTGGCGCAACTATGATATGCGCCAGATCGGCGACAGCATTGTCGCCGCGCTGATTTCCATGCTCGACGCCGATTTTGTTTCCATTGCTCTTCCTGGCCGCAGCCACGAACCCATTGTCAGGCTGGGTCGCGGTAGCCCGGCGCTGCCCCCGGCAAGCCTTATACGCATCCTGCGCCGTGGAGGAACGACGTCCGGCAGCGGACAGGAATTTGTCATCGCCGGCGGATCCGGCGGCAGCGACCTGCACGTTATGACCGCGCCGATCGGTTTCGGCGTTGACGCGACCTTGGCCGCTGCCTCTGTGCGAGAGACATTTCCGACCAAAGAAGAACGGCTGCTGCTGAACACCGGGGCTAATCAGGCGGCGATCGCCTTCCAGCAATGGCTTGGTGAGGTAGAGAACAAACGGTTTACGGCAGTGGTGCAGCGAGCCACCGATTTTATCGGGATCGCCTCGCTCACCGGCAAGGTCCAATATGTCAATCCAGCCGGCCTGCAACAGGTTGGACTCGCCAGCCTCGACGATGCAATTCGGCTCGAGATCGGCGATTTCGTGTCGCCACAGTACCGGAAAACCGTGCGGGACGAACTCTGGCCAAGTGTGCTTCGCACCGGCCGTTGGAAGGGAGGACTCGACCTGCAGCATTTCGGATCAGGAGCCGCAATATCCTTTCTCGTCGATTCCTTCAGGATCGACGATCCGCGCACGGGCGAGCCGATGAACGTCGCAACGGTGAGCCGGGATCTAACCGAGCAGAAGGCGTCGGAAGCGATGCTGCGTTATGTGAATGAAACGCTGGAGCGACGCGTTGAGCAACGAACGTCTGAATTGGCGGATGCCAATCGGCGGCTCGTCGCGGAGCAACGGGAACACTTGCAAACAGACTTCCGCTTTCGACAATTGCAGAACGAGCTTTTTCACGCCGCGCGGCTCACGGCAGCGGGCCAGATGGCCGCCGCTCTTGCGCATCAACTCAACCAGCCGCTCACGGCCGTGGTCAATTCAGCCAACGCGGTGAAGCGACTTCTTGAAAGGCGCGTCGACCTGGTCGTGGCACGCGAAGTAACGGGCGAGGCAGCCGAGCAGGCATTGAGAGCGAGCGAAATCGTCCGCAGCCTCCGCCAGTTCCTCACCCGCGATGAAAAGCAAAGACAAGTGGAAGGACTTGCTTCGATGATCGAGGAAGCAGGCGCTCTTGCACTCAGCAGCGTCGCGCCGCTGACAGTTCGCGTCGGGTTCGAATTCGATGACAACGCCAGCCAAGTATCGGTGAACCGCGTGCAAATCCAGCAGGTCCTCGTCAATCTCATCCGCAACGCATGCGAGGCGATGGCCGATCAGGCAGTCCGGGAAGTGACCTTGGCGACCAGAGCTCTCGCCAGTGAAATGATCGAGGTTACCGTCGCCGACATCGGCCCGGGAATTCCCCGCGAGATGGCCGACCAATTATTCAGCCCGTTTGTTTCAACAAAGCGGGACGGCATGGGAATGGGGCTGTCGATCTCCCGATCGATTGTCGAGGCGCACGGCGGTCAACTGACAGCGGAGCCGAACCCGATGGGCGGGACGATCTTTCGCTTTACGCTTCCATCCGGAGCAGAGCCAGATGGCGAATGAACGAACGGTGTATGTCCTGGACGACGATGCCGCCGTCCTTCGTTCGATGGCCCGGCTGCTGAACTCGGCGAACTTCCAACCAGTCACTTTCAACCATCCGAACGAATTTCTCGCCGCGGCCGATACGTTCGGCGCGGGTTGTGTCCTGCTGGACGTCCGCCTGCCTGGGATAAGCGGGCTCGATGTGCAGACCCAACTCAAGACGATGAGGCCCGATCTTGCCGTGATTGTCGTGACCGGCCAGGGCGACATTCAAACAGCCGTTCGTGCGATGAAGGCAGGCGCGGCCGATTTTCTCGAAAAGCCATACAGTGACGAGGCGCTGCTTGGTTCGATCGAGGCAGCATTCGGGAGAGCCACCGATCTTGATATTGCCGACGCCGTGCGACGCATTGCAAGGCTGAGCGCGCGCGAAGGGGAAGTCCTTGATGGATTATTGGCAGGCCGACCCAACAAGGTGATCGCCTACAAGCTCGGGATCAGTGTGCGCACCGTCGAGGTCCACCGCGCACGCATGATGGAACGGCTAGGTGTACGCCAGTTCGCGGAGGTCATACGTCTGGGGGTCATGGCGAAATTGAACCCACAGCTACCCGTAACGAGGCGTAGGAGCTAGCCAGATCCGACAAGCGTGCAGCGGTTTCCTGAAAAGATTGATGCTCAAACGTAAGATAGAGTGGCCTGAAGAGTCGGTGGAAATCATGCCGCCTTTGCGGCAACCGTCGACCTTACCGCATCGAACTTATCGATGGAGCGATCCTCCAAAGCATCTCGGTTCAGGATTCTGACCGTTCGCGTGCCAACCAAAGTAATGACTCCGCGCTGCTGCAGGTCCGTGATGGCACGACACACCGTCTCGACCGAAACTGCAAGGTATTCGGCGATGTCATATCGTGTTACTGGGAGTTCCACCTGACCTTGTCGGTCTGCGCTACGTCGGTCAAGCGAGAGCAGAAACGAACCGACCTTCTCGACGGCAGTGACGCCGCCAATGATCATGAGCTGGTTCTGGATACGCTTGAGAGATTGAAACGCGACCTCGCGGAGCTCGCGGGCGAACTGACGGTCACGCTCCGCGAGTAGCTCGACCGGCGTCCCGGGATAGCTTGCCAAGACGGTTTCCTCGGCGATGGCCTCGACCGCCTCGTCTCTTTTGTGGTCGGAAACGAAAAAGAAATCCTGCGGCAGCATCAGATCGACGATCTGTCGCCGGCCGTCCGGACGGACTGCACTGCGCCGGACAGCGCCGACAATCACGTAATACCACTGCCCTGAAGGCCCCGGTTCACAGTTAATTTCCTGTCCTCTGTTGCATCGAACGATTTTCGCAAAAGGATCAAGCCGTTTGAACGCGTGGGGCTGCCCCGAAAGTATTCGGCGATAATAGTCTGCCGGGTGGAGCTTTGTTCTCATCATTGCACCTCAGTCGTGAAAGGAACCGTCTCGAAGGAACCCCAGCGACAGATGAACAACCGGCTCATCACAACGTTTCAAAAGATTCCGAAAATCCATGCGTCGTAAAAATACGTAATGGCGCTCCGGCGCGAGGGCACTGCAGAATGTCCGAGCCAACGACTGATGTCCCCCAGCCGAAGATCATGGCTCGAAAAAATGACCGCAATCAACGACGCGTAGGCGCAGGGCTGCAAGATGCCGGCGAGCCGGGTTCATCCACCGGGACTTAGCGCGCGAGGTCGAAGATGCCTATTCTAGCTGCCGGAACGGCCGCACCGAACTTCTCGCTGCGGGTGACCCCCGACCAGGACCTCACGCTGTCGGACCTGAGAGGAAAGCCGGTGATCCTTGCATTCTATCCTGCCGACTGGAGCCCGGTCTGCGGCGATCAGATGACGCTCTATAACGAGATCCTCCCGGAGTTTCACCGGCACGGCGCTGAATTGCTCGGGATCTCCGTGGACGGTGTATGGTGCCATGCGGCCTTTGCGCGCGACCGTCGCCTGCATTTTCCGCTGCTTTCCGATTTCGAACCCAAAGGCGAGGTAGCAAGACGATATCTGGCCTACCGGGCCGGCGATGGTGTGAGCGAACGTGCGCTCTTTGTCCTCGACCGGAGCGGCATGATCGCGTGGAGCTATCTCTCACCAGTCGCGGTTAATCCCGGTGCCGACGGAATTCTCGACGCGCTCGAGAAACTCGCTGACAAGGCAAATGCAGCGAACAAGGCAAATGAACATGGCGACCTTGAAAATACCGGTCACGCAACATGATCACGTTCGTGGACCGGCGCAAGCATCGGTTACGGTGGTTGAATATGGCGACTACGAGTGCCCGCATTGTGCGCTGGCCGCTCCCATCGTCAATCAGGTGCAATTGTCGTTCCGCGGACAAATGAGATTCGTCTTTCGCCACTTCCCTCTCACCGAAGTGCATCCTCACGCCGAGATCGCCGCGGAAAGTGCCGAGTTCGCCGGCGCGGCTGGCGTGTTCTGGGAAATGCATGAGGCGCTGTTTCAAGAGCAGAGCAGGCTTAGCCTTGCGACGATCTTGCTGATCGGCGAAGAGCTCGAACTTTCGCCGGAGGCCATGCGCAACGCTCTGGAGACCGGGCAGTACCGAAACAAGGTTCGCAGCGATTTCACGGGCGGCATCCGCAGCGGGGTGATCGGCACGCCGACCTTCTTCATCAACGGTGTGCGACACGATGGAGCTTATGATTATGCCTCCATGGTGGCGGCAATCCGCATGCGCCTGGCGGCCGATAGCAGCGCGTGACGTGGCAAGAAAGGTCGCCAAGCTCAGAGCGCCTTCAAAAAAGCTCGCGTCGAATTGACGACAGTCAGTGTCGCGTTTGGCTCCGGGGATTATCCGGTAACCATGCCTCGAACCTCTGGAGAGAAACATGGCAGCCTGCACCAAGATCCGAACGGCCCCGGCATCCGGCATTGCTTCGTCTGGTTCACCGCATGGCCGGCTCGCCAGGCGGCGCCCCGCTCTCATGATCTGGGCCGCGCTCGCGGTCTCGCTCGCGGCTGGTCCCGCGCTGCCGCAAGCCGGCGTCGCACTCGTCAAAGTCGACGTTAACGTCGTCGAACAAGGCTAGCGGCTGAGCAACCTGTTCGGCATCTGTGTCAGCAATGAGAAGAACCAGAAGATCGGAAGTCTGGACGACGTGATGGCAGACAACAACAACCAGCACC
>JAQGKC010000207.1 GCA_028290305.1 Bradyrhizobium sp. | reverse complement strand
AGCCGCCGCAACAAAGGTCTTCAGCGCCGCTTCCGCGCCCGGCGCAACGTCTGTCGCCACCACGTCAAGGCCGTTGGCAAGAAAGAGGGTGGTCCAGCTCGCGCCGATCACGCCCGTGCCAATAATGGCAACTCGGCGAATGGGTTTGTTTTGCGACATATCACTTCTCCTTCGGGATTACGGCGTATGCGATGCCGGTGAGGTTGCCCTGTGCAAAAAGGAAATTTCGTTCACCGGATCCATCGAGTCGTGCGGAGTAAATCGAGCCGGCAAAATCGGTCACGAACATGCGATCGTTTGGAACGTCGAGCGCGATACCGATCCCCTCCATGAGATGGGTCACCACGATCTCTGGCTCGACAGGCTTGTTGTCGATGGAGGCGCGATTGACCGTGTTGCCGCGCGGAGGGTCGCCGCGGTCGGTCCAGTACAGGACGCGATTTTTAACATCGAGCTCCAGATCGATCGGCTCCGGCAGACCATCGAAGAAGGTCTCGATGTCGGATCTGGTCGCTGCAGTCTGGCCGGCGGGAATTTCGACATTGGCACGGAAGATGCGGCCGAGCCCGGCATTGTCTGGGCCCTTTTGCGTCCAGTAGATCCGTCCAGATTTCGGGTCGATCGTCAGCCCAACGCACCATCGCGTCTGATCCCGGCGATCGGCATCGCCGCGCCCCGCCTCAATGAGCGTCTCCAGTCGCGAGCCGTCGAGATTGCAGCGCATAACGCGCATACCCTCGCGGTCGCACCAATAGAGCTTGCCGCCTTTCTTATCGAGGATGATCTGCTTCGGAGTGTGGGTCTCTCCCTGCGCCACAATTGTCTTGCGGTTCTTGCCGTCGATGTCGGCGCGCTCGATGGATCCGTCATTCAGGTTTGGGATGCCCATGTTGGTCCAGTAGATATGGCCAGCCTCAGCATCGACGACGATGCCGTCGGGCAAATGGCAATCAGACACGATGGTCTTGTGGTCAGAACCGTCCGTATTCATGGAGTGAATGCGGCCGGCGTTAAGCTCGAGAACAAAGAGACGCGGGGCGACGGCGCTGGCGCTAGCGCTTCGATTGGTGTTCTTGACGGCTTCAGACATGTGGCACCCGTATGGCGATCTGACGCGAAATTGGTCAGCGATTGACCGCGACTGTGCCGCGAATACTTGCCATGATATTGAATGGGACGATCGTCGCTGGAATGGTTGTGCTTCTTCATCGCTGACGTACGGCGTTCGTTTCGTCTCTGCTGCGCACCTAAATTTCGTACGCGAAGGATATTTCCGGGGCGGTCTACGACCGGTTCACAGGGGAGCTTTGCGACTGCGGAGATTCGGACCGCACGATCGCTCCCGCATCGTCTTCCGTCCCGCTTATTTGCTGGCGTTGAATTGAGCGCACGAACCTGCAAATCGGAGCGCGTCCAGACAAGCGGCGAAATTCGCCGACGCTGCTTGCCCGCGCCAACGATGTGATCGAACAAGAGGTCGCGCCCTCCGTCGACAACGGGTCACAAGCAGCGGTGAACGCGTGCCTGATAGAAATTCCGCTCCACCTCCGACTGCGGGACTCGCGGGTATTTCACTCCCCTCAAGGAGCACAGCCTCTTGACGGCTCCCCGCTAGTTTCGGCTGTCGATATCCCGCGATATCTGGCGCGCGCATGGCAGAAGCATTGGCACCAGCTCCTTTTTGACGCGCGCGACGGTCCAGCGCGACGACGGCACAGCAATGTTGATGGCCGAACGAACACCCCCGTCGCGATCTAAAATCGGGGCGGCTACGGAAATATCTCCCAGATAGGCTTCCTGATCGTTGATCACGAAAGTGTCGCGTCTGGCCCGGTCGAGGATCGCGTGCAGCGCCTTCAGGTCCGTGACCGTATGTTTCGTCATAGCCACGCGCCGCTTGGCGAGAATGGCCTGCGCCGCCTCCGGCGTCAGATGCGCCAGAATGGCGCGGCCGGCCGCCGAGCAGAACGCCGGCAGACGCGACCCGACATGCAGATTAACGCTCACCGGATGAGTGCTGGTGAAACGAGACACATAGACGATCTCTTCGCCCTCCAATTCCATTAGATTGACCGTCTCCTCGCTCTCCTGGTTCAGGAGACGCAAATGAGGCTCGGCAATCTCGCGCACCTGGTTGGCGGCCAATACGCTGTGGCCGAACTCCAGCATTTTCGACGACAGAACGTAAGCACGAGTGCGCGGATCCTGGCGCAGATAGCCCAGCAGGCAGAGCGTATGCGTGAGTCGCTGGACCGTACTCGTGGTGAAGTTCGCGATCTTCGCCAATTCCGACAGGGTCAGTGCCCGCTGTGCGGTGTTGAAGCACTCCAGCAGATGAAAGCACTTCCCGATCGAGATGGTGAACAAACGATCGCCCGTGTATTCATCATATTTGTTCCGCGCTCTTGCCGTTGCCATCGTCAGCTCAGCGCCAAACCTGGTCGAACGCGCGCAGGAAATTGCCGCCGGCGATGCCGTCGACCTCACTTGCTTTGAAGCCGCCTCGATCGAGTGCCTCCAGCATTTTGGAAAACTGTCGTGGCGTCGGCGTTTCCTTCGGATAGCGTTTCGCAAGGTCGTTACCAAACGCGTCGATGAAGACCCCCGCCGCCTCGGGATAGCCCTTGCTCAAGGTCAGGACGCGGTCGACGTCGGCAACATTTTGGACACAGGCAAAGTCGGTTCCGATGCCGACGTGCTCGCGACCAACCAGATTGGCGACGTATTTCACATGTTTGACGAAATTATTGAGCGATGGCGGCTGTGACGGGTCGCCGCTCCAGTTCATAAAACCGTGGATGCTGCACCCGATCACACCGCCGGTCGACGCCACGGCACGGATCGACTCGTCGGTTTTGTTGCGCAAGCGGGCATCGACGCTCTTGGCGTTGGCATGCGTCAGAAACACCGGCTGGTTTGATAGCGCGGCGGTATCCTGCACGGTTCGTTCGGAGCAATGGCTGAGATCGATCGCGATGCCGAGCCGGTTGAGCTCCGGCACGACCCTTCGGCCGAACACCGTCAGCCCGCCGTTACGTTCTTCGCCGCAACCATCGGCGACGAAATTGGCGTCATTGTAGGTGAGCTGCGCCACGCGCAACCCCAAGGCATGAAATCCGGCGAGGCGGTCCAAGTTGAGTTCGATCGGCCACAGATTCTGCCAGCCCATGATCAAGCCAGTCTTGCCTTCTTCCTGTGCAGCGCGGATGTCGGCGGCTCGTAGCACAAGCTTCCATCCGGAATCGTCACGCTCGGCCATCGCACGCCACCGGCTCATGCTGTCGAAGGCGGACTGAAAGCCTTCCAGATAAGGCGCCACGGTGAAGTTGGCCGCGGTCACACCACCCGTGCGCAGCGGCTCGGAATTGCCGTCGCTGTGAAACACCAATCCATCGATGACGATCCTGGGAACCGAACCCTCGGCCATGTCGCCGCTCACTCCATAATGTTTATCGCACTGCGATAATGACTATTGCATTGCAATAGTACACCCCGGATGATCCTTTGGCGAGCATGCTCGACGGGAGCCTGAAAAATGAATCGTTGTGAACGAGGAAGTCTGCTCTGGCGCCCGCTGCTGCTTCTGGCGCTGTTCGGTTTCGTGCGAGCAGAGATCGGCCCGGCCGATGCCGAGACCTATCCGGCACGGGCCGTTCGTATCGTCGTCGCGTATCCGGCGGGCGGCAGCACCGACACCACGGCGAGACTTTTCGCGCAAGCTCTCGGCGAGACGATGCACGGTACGTTCGTCATCGAAAACCGCAGCGGTGCCGGGGGCATCATCGGTGCGGACAGCGTCGCCAAGTCGACCGCGGATGGCTATACGTTGTTATATGCGGCATCGCCGGAACTGGCGCTGGTCACCTCGACCAAGAAGTCCGTGCCCTACGATCCCGTCAAGGATTTTGTCCCGATCAGTTTGATCGGCCGCGTTCCCTTCGTGCTGGTCGCCAACAAGGATTTTCCGCCGAACAATGTCCAGGAACTTGTTGAATACGCCAAGCAGCATCCGAATGCGGTCAGCTTCTCGTCGTTTGGCAGCGGAACATCCAACCATCTGACCGGCGAATTATTGAACCTCCAGACTGGAATCACGATGCTGCATATCCCCTATCGCGGCAGCGCCCCGTCGCTGGCCGACCTGATGGGAGGACAGGTGCAGGTGACGTTCGACGGCATCACGGCCGTGCTGCCGTTCCTCGAAGGGGGAAAGATCAAGGCCCTGGGTGTCGCGACACCGCAGCGCCTGAAACTGCTTCCCGCGGTCCCGACCCTCTCCGAAAGCGGCCTGCCGAATTTTACAGGCGGGACCTGGTTTGCGCTGATGGCGCCGGCTGGTACACCGCCTGAAGTCATCTCGGAGCTTTCCAAGGCGACGACAAAGGTGCTGGCATCGGCCGATTTTCAAAAGTCGCTCGAGGTCCAGGGTGTCATCAGCCAGGATCCGGGATCCGAACCCTTCAAACAATTCCTGTTCGAAGAAATCGACAAATGGCACAAGGTCGCCGAGCAGATCAAACTCATACCGCAATAGCGCGATGATGCAGCGGAATGACCACAGCGTCCTGGTGATAGGCGCGGGAATCGTCGGGCTAGCTACCGGCTACGAACTCATCAGAGGCGGATGGGACGTCAGCCTGTTCGACCCCCATCCGCCCGGCTCGCAGTGCTCGTCCGGAAACGCGGGCGCGCTGTCGTCCGGCTCGGTCGCACCGCTGGCGATGCCCGGAGCGATCAAGGACGCGCTGACGATGTTGGTCGATCGCAAGGGCCCCTTGCATCTGCCATTTCACCACTGGTTTCAGGCCGCGCCGTGGTTGAGTTCGTTCGTGAAGGCGTCGCAGCGCGATCGCGTCAAGCAGATCGCGGCCGCACTTCATCACCTGCTGAATGACTCGGTGGCCAGTCACCGCGAGTTGGCCGCAGAGGTCGGGTGTCCCGAACTGGTTCGTCAAACCGGGCAGTTGCATCTTTACCCGGATGCGCAAGCGATGCGCAAAGACGATGCGTCCTGGTCGTTGAAGCGCGAATACGGCCTGCGCATGGAAACTGTCGATGCCAAAACCATCCAAGCGCTCGAACCTGCCGTCAGTGACAATTATCGCGTCGGCGTTTTCTTGCCGGACGAGGCGAGCGTCACCGATCCCTTGCGATACTCTCAGTGTATCGCCGAGGCGCTGCGGGCGCGCGGTGCCGACTTCGTACAGGCCGGCATTACGTTCCTGGCGCGTTCAGGCGACGACTGGCAGATCAGCGACGGCGCGAGAAGCTGGTCCGGTAAACACGTCGTTGTCAGCGCCGGCGTATGGTCCGGCAATCTACTGGAAAGGCTCGGCTACAAAATTCCTTTGATCAGCCAGCGGGGCTATCACGTTCAGGTCGCACAACCCGGTGTTTCATTGTCACGCATCGTGGTGCTGGCCGACCGCAAGGTGTTTCTCAATTCGATGCGAGAGGGTCTTCGGATCGCCGGCACCGTGGAGATTGACTCGATCGACCGTCCGCTGAACCAATCGCGCGCGCTGTTGCTGAAGGATCACGCCAAGGCGGGATTGCGCGACGTGGCGCTGGAAAATGAATCGATCTGGATGGGGCATCGGCCTTGCTTGCCGGACTCGATGCCTGTGCTTGGCAGCGTCCCGAAACATCCCAATCTATGGTGTGCGTTCGGCCACGGACATCTCGGCCTCACCGGATCAGCGAACACGGCCAAGCTGATCGCCAGTGCCCTTCGGCGTAATTCTGTCGAAAACGAGATCCCCATGTTCTCGGCCGATCGCTTTAGTTGATTGATCGAACGCCAAGGGCAAGATTTTGTCTCGATCTTGGTGCCTTACGGCAAGTCAACGGAACGCCGCCTCCATCCGGGCACCGACCGGTGCGCTTTGGCTTTCAAGCGCGATCCGGACAAGGACCGTGGTACAGAGTCCAAATCTTCTTAGATCGAGCGTGGCCTGATATCCTTGAATGAATCCGTTCTGTTCCAGCGAGCGCTGCCGCCTGGCTACTCGACAAACCAGTGCGGGATGCGAGATCCACCAAGCTGGTCCTGGCATTGGCCGCCCATCGGCCGCGCAATCGGTTGCCGGCTGCGTCGCGCGATCGCCGCGACAACCGCAGCATTCGTTCGAAGAGTACAATTTCGCAGACTGGCGTAGTACGCTGCGCTACACGCGAGTGACCAGATGCACACCAAATTGCGACGTCATTCACCTGCGTACACCTCAAAACCAACTCGGTACTGCGTTTGGTACTGCACGCTTCGTTTGGCTGTCGCTAAGTGCTGACCGTGCTTCGCTTCCAGTCCATCATCGGGGCAATGCAAAATCTATGCACTAACATATTGATTCTGCTAGCACTCTAAACATCAGTCCGTCTACGCCGATTTTGGGCCGACAAAGGTTGGGATGTTCATGAGCTAAAGCATTCTCCCTTCTTCTCAATTGGTTTCTGCAGTTGCAGTGTTACAGCGCAGATCTAATTTGCAGGTCTTTCTGCCTATCGGCACTGCAACGCAGTACCGATCGAAGCGTGCAGTACCGCGTCGCCAGGACGTACGCTCTATTCCCATCGCAATTTTGACCGCTTCAATCCCTATTGGCTTCGAACAAGGCGACCGGAAAGCCAACCGAAGTCAGAAACAAAATAGCGCTGCGCCCTGCTTATGCCTGGGCCCGCAACGCTCCGATCGTAGTTTCGGGGATCATAGAGTAAAAGAACTTGCGTACGGCGGGATTTGCTAAGAACCGGAGACGGCACTTCTTCCCCGTATGAAGAAGACGGAGCGATCTTCGCCCCATTGCGCCTCACTCAACTCATAGCGCTTGACCGCCATCATCCGCTCCGCGCCAAATCACCAAGCTCCCTATGAATCAGCGATCAGCCCGCTTGGGAATCCGGAATGTCGATCCGACCTGGCCGCAGATTTCAAATTCTGGGTTGATACGCTGACCTTCGTCAGGCTGACAGGGTTGTCAGGGCAGAAAATTTCTGCCTGCGGCTGGTGAGTTTTCCGGGCACGCTTGGGCCGTATCGGAGTGGGGTCCCGGAAGGACCCGCAGATCGATATCCGGACTGCGCCGGTGCCAGACATTGTTCAGAATAGCTACCGTATCAGCTAACTCGTAACCGGGCGGGTTTTCGATTTGGCCGCGCTGATGACATCGTTAGTCGAACGAGCCGAATGGACCGCGCCGGCTAAGAAGAACTTTCCGCTTTTGCAGGTCCGCAATCTTGTCCGGCGCGATGTTGCGCTCTGCCAAGATCTCTTCATTGTGCTCGCCCTGGAACGCCGGAGAACCCGGTGGCGGCAATGCGGAACGGCTGAATATCCACGGGTTTCCCGGCATGCGAACGGTAGCGCCAGCGCGGTCGTCAATCTCCACGACGGCGTTCCACTCCTTGACCCACTCTGAATCGGCGAACTGACTGATCGTTCGCACTCGACCGACGGCGAGCCCGGATTCACTGACCTGGGCCTGCAACTGCTCGAGATTGTGGAAGGTACCGAGCCACGCTCGCACTTCTGCAAGCAGAGACGCCAGGTTCTTGCGCCTGAGGTTTGCCGTCGCGTAGCGCGGATCCGTCAGCAGATCGGTTCGCCGCATCATGGCGCAATAGCGCGTGAACATTGGCGAATAGATCGGGCTCGCGGCGATGGTCAGTTGGGTGCCGTCCGCCATTTCGAATATGTGGGATTCGTTGGCCGAAAGAGCGATCGGTTCGCCGTCGGTATCAATTCCCGACAACAGTGCCCCTGCCCTTTCATTCACCGATAGCATGGTGGCAGCCATTGAGACGTCCACATGCTGTCCCTCGCCGGTCCGGTTGCGGTGTTGAAGTGCTGCAAGAACGGCGATGACGCCTTGAAGGCCGGTATAGACGTCTGCGTGACTGCAGGCGTCGCCCCGCGGTTCCAACAATGCTTCGCCGAAATGATCCTGAACGATCGCCGTCAGACCCGTTTCCGCCTGCACCGTCGGCGCGAATGCGGGGCGGTTGCGCCAGGATGTCGATTGTCCGTAACCGCTCATGGAAACGTAGACGATGCCGGGATTGTAGGCGCTGACGTCTTCATATCCAAGACCGAAGCGTGCCAACGTCCCGGGCCTGAAATTCTCCACGATGACGTCGGCCTCGCGGCACATGTCCGCGACGATTTCGCGGGCCTCCGCATAATTAAGGTCGAGGCTGAGGTTTCTCTTGCCTGCATTCTGCTGGACGTAATAGAGCCCCAACCCATCGATGAGCGGGAGGCCGACCCGGCCGAGATCGCCCGCGGGTGGTTCGATTTTCGTGACGTCCGCGCCGAGGTCCCGCAGCGCCTTGGTGCAATGCGGCCCTGCCAGCACGCGGGTGAAATCGACAACGCGCAGTCCTTCCAACGGAGACGACATCCTTAGTCTCCTTCGAAGACGGCGGTGGCGGGACCGGTCGAGAAGAAAGCGTCAAAGCCGCGCTGACGGTCCTTGGCTTTCCAGATCATGTCGTTGATCTCGACCTGCCTGGCATCGGCCGCGGCAATCCCGCCACGGGCTTCGAGATTGGCCTGCATCTTGATGCCCTTGATGATCTGCGTGGGACCGGCTGCAAGTTGCCGGGCCCAGGTCATCGACGCCGAGGGCAATTCCGACTCGGAAACCACGAGGTTGATAATTCCCCAACGCTCGAACGCTTCGGGCGTATGACGGCGTCCGAGCATCGCGATCTCCTTGGCTCGGGCAACGCCGGCACGCTGCGCCAGTCGCTGGGTACCGCCGAGAAGAGGAAGGAGGCCGACCGTCACTTCGACCTGGCCAAGGAATGCGCTGTCGGCGGCGATGATCATGTCGCACGTCAGCGCGAGTTCAAGGCCGCCGCCCAGGACGCCGCCGTTCAGCGCCGCGACGGTCGGCACGGGCACATCTTCGAGGCTCTGCAGCATGGCCTCGAATTTGCGCTGGTCGGTATGTATGAACGTGGTCGTGCCGAAAGATTGAAGTTCCGCGCCTGCGCAAAAGTGACGCTGCGAACTGCGCAACAGTATCGCGCGGCATCCTTCGGCGATCACCGCTTGATAGGCTGCCACCAGATCGTCGACCAAAACATCGTCGATCAGATTGTGCGGCGGCTTCGCGAGCGTCACGACGCCAACCTTGCCGTCGATTTCATGCGTAACTGTCGTCATCGTTCCTCCCTCTCGCGGCGTTCGCGCGGCCGCCGCTATCAAGCGAGCGGCATCCGGACGAATGACCGACTGGTGCTTCCTCGGTGGACCCGCCCCTGCTGCAAAGGGGCTGACTTTCTTTTCTGAGCGGATTTTGCAGGTCGCGGTCGTCTCCGGCAATGTTGTAAAGTGCCAATAAAGATGTCAAAAGCTGCCAAAATGGCTAAATTAGCCCATCTTAGCATGTCGAATTGCGCCAAATCTTTGGGTCGGAGATCAATCGAAACCAATGAAGCCGATCAAGATCGTCACCCCCGTCTCCGGCGATCCGGACGCCCCGAACCAGAATTTGCTCGGGCTGGGTGCGTTGGCCGCGGAGCTTGCTTCTGAAGGCGTTTCGGTGCGCGACCTGTTCGCGCATACCGGGGTAGACGCCGCGCAGTTGGAGAACGCGCATGCACGGATTTCGCACCGGCAGCGGATCGCGATCTATCGAAACGCCAAGGCGCTCGCGAAACGATCGGACATCGGGCTTCTCGCCGGCGCGAGGCAAAGAATCAGCGATTACGGCATCTACGGTTACGCGATGGTAAGCAGCCCAACATTCGGCGATGCGCTTCTGTTCTCGCTCGATCATGTGACCATGGCGGGCCCCGCTGTCAAACAGATCAGTTTCCGGATCGAGGGCAGCACGGCCATCCTGCGCAGTCACGGCCTCGACACATTGGGAGACCTGCTGCCGTTCGCCGCCGAATTTTGGCGGAGTTCGATGACGTCGCTGTTCAGCCGGGTACTCGAAGTCCCGTTTCCGACGATGCGCATGATTTTCCCGTTTGCTCCCCCGACGCATTGGCGGAACTACGAGCGAATGTTCAATTGTCCGATCGACTTCGATGCCGACAGGATGGAGTGGCACTTCAGCTCGGACGTCCTCAGCAAACCATGTCCGAACGCCAATCCCATCACCGCGAAAATCTGCCAGCAAGTGTGCGATGTCGTGATGACCGAGAGCCCGGGCGAGTCGGAACTGGTCCGGAAAATTCGCGTGGCGTGCTTCAACAGTCCGAAGCGGTTCCCTCCCGCGGGCGCGATCGCGAGCGAACTCGGCCTTTCCCTGCGGACCCTGCACCGCAGGCTGGCCGGGAACGGACTGTCCTACCAATCCATCGTCGACGGCATGCGTCGATCGGTGGCCACTGAACTTCTGGAAAACACCCATCTGGGAATCGAACAGATCGCGGAGCGGGTCGGATTCGCGGACGCGGTCAGCTTCAGAAAGGCATTCAAGAAATGGACGGGACATTCGCCGAGCGATTTCCGGGTTCGCGACATCCAGCCGTAGCCGCACCGCACCAAATCCGCGCAAAGATAGCCGATTGCTGCGGTGGCCCGGAACTACCCCGCGTTCATCGAGAGCAGAACAAACACTAGATTACCAAAGACGGCGATCGATAACCCCGCAGCCAGCACGAGAAGCTGCCCGAAGCGCATGTCGTCCTTGTCGATGTCAGGCGTCAGCAACATCGCGTACATCATCGACGTTGAACAATACATGGTGTCCTCCTGCGTCCCCTTGGGTTAAGCCGCAGCGTTTCCTTATTCGATTGCTGCTGCGGCAACGATCCGCCCCGTACACGCCCCGAAGCCGATGGCGGCATATCCCGTTCGGTTGCAGCGCCCCTTGAAGGTGATTTCATCTCCATCAAGCAGAAAGCCGCGCTGCTCGCCGTTCGACAGCGTAACCGGCTTGGTCCCTCCGCTCGTGAATTCGAGCATGCTGCTGAGCTCTGCGGGAGTCGGTCCGGAAATCGTCCCCGTTCCGATGAGATCGCCGGGCTGTAAATTGCAGCCGTTCACTGTATGATGCGCAATCATCTGGGCCGGCGTCCAGTAGAGGTAACGCGCATTCGAGTTCAGGATCTCGACCGCCGGCTGAGCTGCGCTGCGCATCTTCTCGGTCGATAGATACACTTCGAGGTGGACATCCAGGCCGCCCTGTCCCTGATCGGTTGTGTCGAAGAGATAGTCGAGCGGCCGCGGATCACCTTCGGGACGCTTCAAGGCGGGCACCCGGAACGGCGCCAAGGCGTCGGCGGTGACGACCCAGGGAGAAACGAACGTCGCAAAGCTTTTGCTCAGGAACGGTCCCAGCGGATACATTTCCCAGCGCTGGATGTCGCGTGCGGACCAGTCATTGAGCAGCGAGAACCCCACGATCTCCTGCGCAGCGCGGCCGATCGGGATCGGCTTGCCGAGCCGATTGCCGCCGGCCACGTAGAATCCCATCTCGAGTTCGAAGTCCAGACGCTCGCATGCTCCGAAGCTCGGCGGCGCCCCGGGGTCGCTGGGCGGTCGTTGGCCGAGCGGCCTCCGGACCTCCCCTCGTCCGACCTGCACCGAGGATGCCCGGCCATGATAGGCGATAGGCACCCATTTGTAGTTCTGCGGAAGCGGGTTTTCCGGTGTGAGCAATGCGCCAGCAGCGATCGCATGATAGATGCCGGCGTAGAAGTCAGTGTAGTTCGAAACCTCCGTCGGACGATGAAAAACGCAATCATCGGCCGCCACCAGCAGATCCGACGCCTGACGCCGCGCTTCGTTGCCGCTCGGCCCCTGATCGAGCAGACCCGCCACCGCAAAGCGGAGTTCGCGGAGTGCGGACCTTCCCTGTCCGAACAGCGCGTTGAGCGACGTCTGTTCGAATGCCGAACGGACGATGCCGGGCGGCAGGACGTTCAAACGGCTCGTCTTCTTGAGATCGAAAACGCGATCGCCGATGGCCACGCCAATTCGCGGTACAGAATCTACCTTCGTACTGAATATCCCGAGCGGTAGATTCTGGATCGGAAAATCGGTACCTGGAACGTTTGCCGATTCGACAAAGCTGCGGCGTGCGGGGTCGTGAGTCTCGTCGAGTTGGCCTGATCCGGTCATACCGCCTCCTGTACAATTTGGCGAAGTGCGGCTCCGCCGCGTTTCGCAACGACCTACATGCTCACCTTTTTCAGAAACATGAGAAGTCTCTGATCGAGCGATTGGGCCATGGCGTCGATCTCGGCGTTCTTGAATTGGCCGAACATCGAGGTCGGCCTGTCGTATTCCATGGTCGTGCCGCCCTGGTCATTCGCATAGACCACCACGCGCAACGGCGCGTAGAGGCCGGCAGCCGGATTGACGTTGGTCATCTCGACCGCGGAAAGCACGTTGCCGATGTAATACGCGGTCAGCGCCCGCCGCTCGCCCTTCAGCGCCAGCAGCTCGCCATGCTGCGCGATATAATGGATGGCAAGGCCATCCTCACCCGCAATTCGCTTCAGCGCGACGCGCAAGCCTTCGATGTCGTTGTTCTTTAGCAACGCCCGAACGCTGTCGTCCAGACGACGGAGCTTCTCGATCGCGGACTTCACCTCGGAATACGGCTTCATCGTCGTAACCTTGATGTGTTCTACCGGTAGCGGCGCGGACGTGACTTCGACTCCTTCGTTGGTGGAAGCCGCGAGAGAACGCGTAGTCGGAGTGACCGTCATGGCGAGAAACCCTCCCAGGATGAAATGGTGCAGCCTTGGTTTGCGAAACGTCATCATGCCTCTTCCTTTGGATGTATGTGCCGGCCCGACAACCGGGGCCGCACGTCATATTGTCCGGATTTCACGACGTTGCCGCCGCGAGACCGGGCTGTTTCGCTCCCGTGATTCCGGTTTCGGACTGTACAAACTGAGCAGCGAACGCCTTGCGTTCGCGGACCGCGCGTGCGCTGCGATCCGTTACCGAAAATACCCAGATGCCGAGAAACGCCAGGGGCATCGAAAACAGTGCCGGATTGTCATAGGGAAATGGCGCCGTGGCGAAGTGGAAAAGCGCAACCCATACCGTCTTGCTCAGCACGACCAGGGAGACGGATGCGACAAGGCCGGCCAGACCGCCGACCACCGCACCGCGGGTGGTCGTACCGCGCCAGAAAATCGCCATCGCAAGAACCGGAAAGTTGCAGCTTGCGGCGACCGAAAGCGCAAGTCCCGCCATGAACGCCACATTCTGGCGCTCGAAGGCATAGGCCAGAAGCACCGCGACGATGCCGATCGCAAGCGCCGCGATCTTCGAGACCCATACTTCACGCGCTTCCGACGCCTGACCGCGCGCGATCACCTGACCATAGATGTCGTGGCTGACGGCGGATGCGCCCGCGAGCGTCAGTCCCGCCACGACGGCGAGGATCGTCGCGAAGGCGACGGCCGACATGAACCCGAACAGGATCGGGCCGCCCACGGCATTCGCAAGATGGATCGATGCCATGTTCGGGCCGCCGATGAGATCGGTAATCTTGTTGAACTGGCCGGCAGCTCCGACATTGAAGTAGCTGGCATCCGGCATCAGGACGGCGACGGCGCCGAAACCCAGTATCGGAATGACCAGGCAGAAGTAGGCAACGCAAACCGTTGCGTAGAACACCGACTTGCGCGCTCCCGCCGCATCCTTGACGGTGAAGAAACGCATGAGGATGTGAGGCAGTCCCGCGGTGCCGAACACCAGCGCGAGACCGAGCGAAATCGCAGAGATGGGTTCGGCGAACAGACCGCCCGGCGCGAGGATCGCCGCACCCTTGGGATGGATATTGCTCGCCGCCGCGAACAATTGAGCAAAGCTGAAATCGAAGTGCCACAACACGGCCAGAGCCATGAGCGTTCCGCCCGACAACAGAAGCGCTGCCTTGGTGATCTGAACCCAGGTCGTGGCCTGCATACCGCCGACCGTGACGTAGAGGATCATGAGGGCGCCGATACCAATCACCGCGACCAGATATTGGACGCCGAACAGAAGCTGGATGACCTGCCCGGCGCCGATCATCTGGGCGATGAGATAGAACAGTACGACGACGAGACTGCCCGTCGCGGCAACCAGGCGGATTGGCGTTCGCTCAAGACGAAAAGCTGCGGCGTCGGAGAAGGTGAAGCTTCCGAGATTGCGCATGCGTTCCGACATCATGAAGAGAACGATCGGCCAGCCGGTGAGGAAGCCGATGGCATACAGCAGCCCGTCGAATCCATTGGCGTAAACCAGCGCGGAGATACCGAGAAATGCCGCCGCTGAGAGAAAATCGCCGGCAATCGCCAAGCCGTTCTGAAGCGGCGTGATCGCGTGTCCCGCAGTGTAGAAATCCGCTTTGGATTTCGTGCTTCCGGCTGAACGATACGTGATGATCAGCGTGACGAATACGATCAACATGAACATGGCGACCGCGATCCAGTCGGTGCCGCGCCGCCCCGCCGTTGTCTGAGCCATGGCGAGCGTCGGCGACGCAGCGACCAATACGGCCAAAAGGAAGCGCGCGATCATTGGCCGAACTCTTGGTTCAAAGCGCGAGTTAGCGGATCGAAGCGCGAGTTCGATTGCAGGACGTAAATGCCAGTCAGGACGACGACCGCCACGATCATCGCGAATGCGAGACCGAGTCCGACGGGTATGGCGCTGCCGGCAATATTGGCGCCGAGCGCTCCCCGCGCCACCGATATCAGCAGGATGAAGCCGAAGAACATGACGAGCGTGATGGCCGAAAGAGTCCACCGCAACTTTGCCCGTGCACTGACCAACTCCTTGAATGATGGATTGGACAGAATTCTCTCGGTCCGCTCGGGCGTCATCTGCAGCATGGTTCCTCCCAATATCTCTGTCGTTCCGCTTGAGGCGGGGTGGATCCGGCCGACGGGACGGATCAGTTATGGCGGGTTCGAAATGCACGCCTTGAAAATCATCCGTATCATAAAAAATCATATGGTCAATATAAAAAAGATATTATTGAGATTGTCTTGTAATCGACAAAGCGTGATGTCACCTTGCTAGGATGCCCGATTCACCCAGCCGAACGGTTTCCGTCTACCATCACGTACGCTCCGATATTCTCGCCGGGCGGCTGGAGCCGGGTCGAAAGCTCCGAATCCAGGAATTGGCCGCGTCGCTCAGCGTCAGCCCAAGCGTGGTCCGGGAGGCGTTGTCGCGGCTCTCGGCGGAGTCGCTCGTGATTGCCGAACCGCAGCGCGGCTTCCGGGTCGCCCCGATCAACGCCGAGGACGTTCGCGACCTCACCGAAGTACGCATCGACATCGAGTTGAAATGCCTTCGGCGCGCGATGAGCGAAGGTGACGTCAGTTGGGAGGCCGGCATCGTGGCCGCCAATCATGCCCTGAGCCGGACCCCGCACGATACTCAGGAGGTCAGCGACGATTGGACCCTTGCGCACGCCCGCTTCCACTCTGCGCTGGTAGCGGCGTGCGACAGCCCCTGGCTACTGCGAATTCGCGAACAGCTCTTCGTGCAAGGCGAGCGTTATCGGCTCATCAACATCCGAATGTCGGACGACGACCGCGATCTGCGGGACGAGCACAGCAAGCTCGCGGAGGCCGTCCTCAGCCGTAACGTGACCTTGGCGACCGAGCGGATGACGGAACATTTGCGCCTGACGGAAACGCTCACGTTGCAATCGTTGCGGTCCGAGCAAGCACAGGTCGCGTAGCTGCCGCGCCTCCAGGTGCGACGGGCAAGCGCTCGCCCGTGTGGCAACGATAAATCTGATAGTGTTCCAAAGATTCATCAGCGCACCGGCAGACGCAGGCGAAGGCTACGCGGGCGTGGAATCTGCTTAACGCGCTTTTTTACAAGGCGGGCAAGGTCCTTTGGCGGCTTGCCACGCATTAACGTCACCGTTGTCCGGACGCGAATTTGCAGCTTCGCGAAGGCGATGCGCGATGAGCACGTGCATGTCATGTGAAGGTGGCGGATATCATCCGCCAACTGGCCGACAAGATCGTGCTGACGCCAGTGGCGGAAGAAGAGAGCTGCAAAAGCCTGTCGATCGACCTGCACGGCCATCTGGCCGGCATCGTTGCCCATACCGACGGTAGATGGAAGGCCCATGCAGGTATGATCGCGCTCGCGGTATTGCCCGGTCAACATTCGTAGCCGCACATCAAGATTTATCCGATGTCAGGTTCAAGCCGCCGAAGGACGTCACCAGGCAAGTGTCCTCGTAAGCAATCGCGTGGCCCGCGATCGGCCATTGATACTCGCAACAGGCGATCATCCCTTCGCTAAGCGAATCCCGGGTGCGGCTGGTGAAGGTCAAATGCGCGAGGTTATTCTTGCCAAGCAGATGGCCGACGTCGCGATCGTAGCCGGCGACCGGATCCGGCAGGTCGACGAACAGGGGATTGTCGACCGGCTTGGACGCTGCCCCCCAAATTGCCTCGACGCCTGCGCCATGGATCGCATCGCCACGGGCGCCGACCTTGCATGCGGGTATCAAGGTATCGCGCACGCCGCGCTGAAATAGCGCGTACAGTTCGCGACCCGCGTCCGACAGCGCCAACGTACGAGCGATATCAGAGCAGCCGAGCAGAACTCCTTGCGGATCGAACAGGAGGCAACCGGTATCGAGCTTCAGCATATTAGCCTCCGCCGACAATGGCGCAGCCGCCGCATTGGCCGGAAAGATTGTGCGCGCCCCGGAATGGAAATTGGTGAGAGTCTTTCCGACCCGCAGTTCGGGAGCAACCTCCATGACTGAAGCGTGCAGCGTATCGAAATAGACTTTGTAAGCGTCCATCTCGGTAACAGGGCGGCCGGCATCGATGGCG
This sequence comes from Bradyrhizobium sp., assembly GCA_028290305.1. The sequence goes on along the minus strand of JAQGKC010000207.1, from coordinate 14,456 downwards.
TTCCCGGCGAATTCCAGAGCTCTCTCCATTGCCCGCGCGGACGCCCGAGCCGCAATGATATAAAAGGCAAGATCCGGCAGCGTATTGTGATCGCGCCAGCGGCGCAGAAGGATGTCGGCAGCGACCGTCTCGCGCGCGTCGAGTCCAAGGCTCGCAAACAGGCCGAAGCCGATGTCGTCCATTTCGCAGGCCACGCGCCCGGCGGCGCAAATGTCCGCGAAAGCCGCCCGAGGCGATGAAAAGGTCTTTCCTGAGCCGCCTGTGCCGGCTTCCACCACCCAGGCGCTCCCACCCGGAATATAAAACGCCGCAAGCGGTGCGCGCTTGGCCCGCATCGGCACGCCCGCGACCTCCTGAATGTTCAGCCTTGTGGTCAGCACCAGCGCGTCGATGCCGTTAGCCGAAAGCAAGCGATCGAGCGCCGCAAAGCGATCTTGTTCGGGAACGTCAAGGTAAGGCGTGATGCGGTCGCGCACCGGCGAACGTGTCAGCAGCCGCTGTGCGGCGCGACCCGCCGAAGGACGCCACGCCGCAAGCATCGCAGCGGTAGCCGAGGCCGAGACTTGCCGGAGCGTGACGGGTCCGGCATCAAATAGTTCTTCATGCGAGACCGTGAAGGTGCGGGCAAGGTCGATCGCCACCGTCATCGGCAATTTGGCATCGATCCGCAACGCGCTTTCGCCCTGCGCGAGATCGCAGATCGCGTCGCTCAGCGTCGCATGCACAGGCCCATGCAGCGTCGGCTCGAAGGTGAAGTACGGCCGGTAAAACACCTGCCCGATCGTCGGCGGTAGCATCGCCGCTTTGGCGTTGCCGTGCTCGACATGAACGAACAACGCGGTGCGCCTCCCACCGGCCTCGAGAATAAATGGCGTTACCGATTTCGCGTTATCGAATGAACGCACCGGCATCAGAAAGCGGTCGCGCAGTCCGCATTCGAATTCCTGCTCGATGTACGACCAGTCAGCGTGAAGGATCATCATGTTGAGGCGCGGTCAACCAGCGAATCGCCGTCGATGTCGTCAAAATCGAACCGGGCGTTGCGGGCCATGCTGAGATCGACCACGGTATCGGCGACCAACAAATCGCGGCGGATCGGTTCGATCACCATGCCGTCGGTGACCGGGACGACGCACGCAGTTTCAATCCTGCCGTTGGCGCGCACGACGCAGCAGGCGCACATGCCTCGCCGACAGGACAGATAATAGCCTATGCTCGAATCGATATGCCGCGCCACATATTGCAGGGCACTGCTAATGCTGGTCGGACCGAAATCGGGGAGCTCGAACGTATCGCGTCGCGCCTCGACAGAATTTCCGGCCTGCTCGCGCACGATGGTGATCTTCATGGGGCGATCCTCATGCCACGGTCTTGACAACCGGCGCCGCCGGTTGCGCCCTTCCCTGCATCGGCACGAACCGATGCGCTGGCGCGCCATCCACCGATGACACCACGCTGTTGAATGCGAACTGTGCGTCCGCTGCCGGAAAATCAGTGCGGAAATGCGCGCCACGGCTTTCACGCCGCGACAGCGCGCACAGTGCGATCGACTCGGCCGCGAGTGCGGCGCTGCGGGTCTCCAAGGCGTCAATCCAGCCGCGGTTATAGGGCCGGTCCGTGCTGGGAGAAACCAGTCGCGGAAGTTCCTGCGTCCGGATCGTTGTTATTTCTTCCAGCGCGGCGGAGAGGTCATCTCCATTCCGCACCACGTTAACTACGCTTTTGGTAAGCGCCTGAATGCGGCTCCTTACCTCATGCGGCGCGATGCCCTGGCGCAATACCAGCGGACGTTCGATGCGCTCAACGACGTTGCCCCAGACATCGGGCGGTAGCACCGCGCCGGAAGCTCGGGCGCGGATCGCGGCGGCGCGCCCGGTGCGGCGTCCCTGTACAAGGAACTGACTGCAAGCATTGCCCGACAGGCGATTGGCTCCATGTACCCCGCCTGCCACTTCGCCGCAGGCGAACAGACCCGGCACGCGGCTTTCGCCGACAGCGTCGGTGCGCACGCCACCCATGTGGAAATGGCTCGCAGGTGCGACCTCGACGGCATAGCCCTGCCGAATACGCTCGACCAGCGGCGCGAAATCGAAACCTTCCCAGGTCCAGTTCGCGTGCAGCAACGGTTTTCCATACCACTGCGGCAGGAAGTCGAGGATGTCGCGCGGAAGATGCGCCCACGACATGAACACACCCCCATTGGGCCCACCGCGGCCTTCGAGCACCTCGCGGACGCATGCAATGGAGATGATGTCGCGCGTCGATATTTCCATGCGCTCGGGATCGTAGCGCGCCATGAAACGTTCGCCGTAGCGATTAAGCAGCCAGGCCCTTGTCCCGCTCTGTGGGCCGATGATCCATGGGAATTGAATGCCCCGCCACAGCGGTGGGTCGACAAGACAACATGGCAGAAATTGCACCATCTCCATGTCGATCAACTCGGCGCCAGCTTCGAACGCCATACGATAGCCGTCGCCGACCAACTCTTCCGGCGCCGTGGTGATGGGATAGGACATGGCGCCGCCACCGGTGGCGAGTACGACCGACGTTGCCTCCACACCGGACGGATTGCCGCTGCGCAAATCGATACCCGCGATCCCCGCCGCAGCCCCTTCGGCGCCGACCAGGATGTCGGTTGCATAAAACTCGTCACGAAACCGCACGCCGGCCTTCATCGCATTTCGTGTCAGGATCTGCAGCATCTGCATGCCCGAAACGAGAACGCCTCGCGGGTGGCGATGTCCGGGCGCGTGACCAATGCCGGCGACCTTGAGACCGGCGTCGAGCAACAGACCAAGTTCGGCGCCGACGCCTTCGACCATGGCCTGCGCCAGCACGGGATCGTTTATATTTGCGCCACCGGCCAGCGTATCTTCGTAGAAACGCTCGACACTGTCGGCGGTATCACCCGCGAGACCGAGCCGCTTAATGGTCGAGCCGTCGACCGAGATATCGCCGGTGATGGTCGCAGTCGCGCCGGAGCGGCCGACCTGTCCTTTGGTGAGCACGACGACGCTGGCGCCCTGGATCGCGGCTTCCGTGGCGGCAAGCAAACCGGCGGCGCCGCTGCCGAGCACGGCGACATCGACGCGCTTTAGGGCCGGGTGTGCGCTCATCGTGCGGCCGCCAGCAAATCGCGAGCGTCGCCGAGCGCGCACAGGTTGCGCAGCCGCGCCGGCACCGAGCGCGCCCGGGCATTCCCCAGTTCGTCCTCTGCGCATTTGATAAATTTGTTGTCCATCATGGCCTCGCTCATGGGTACATCGGGCATGGTACGCGCGGGACCGAACTCATGACATCGCTCCTTGGCGCGGACGGCTGGCATAATCCGCGATACGTTCACGCAGTCCGGGCTTCGCCGCCGACCGCACCAATGCCGCCAGGTCGGCATCGCGCAGATCGGCGCGGCTGGCACGATGAAGCGCCGCGATCGTGCGCTGGTCGACCTTTGGCTCCAACAATTGCGCGGCGAGCCAGGCCTCGCGGTCCTCGGGCTCTACGATGTCGGTTGTCAGGCCCGCCACAAGGGCTTGCTGCGCCGAAATCTCGGTGCCCTCCGTCAACCAACGTCGCGCAAGATCCTCGCCGACCCGTGCGGCAAGTCGCCGCGTGCCAAGCACGATGCCAAAGCCGGCACCCGGAAAGCGAAACCGGGTGGCCGAGCAAGCCACGCGGATGTCGCACGCGGCCGCCATGTCGGCGCCGGCGCCCCAGGTCCGGCCGGCCGCAATCGCGACGGTGCGAATAGGTGCGTGCCAGAGCAGCGCCAACAGCAACTCGATGCGTACAAAACGATACAACAGGTCTCCGTCGCTTTGCCGATCGAGCCCGTCGAGATCGAAACCCGTGCAGAAATGCTTGCCCTCGCCGCGCAAGATCACGGTGTGAACGGCAGGATCACACCAGGTTCGCGGCAGCATGTCCAGCAGTCGCTCAACAAGGTCGCTCGCCAACGCGTTGCCGCGGGTGGCGCGCTGCAGGCTGATGGTGGCGAGACCAGATGTGATGGTGAGCTCCAGCATCTTCGTTCAACGGGCTTCGGCAAATGTTGCGGCGGCGGCCTGCAGATCAGTGAGAAGATCCTCAACATCTTCCAGGCCGGCATGAAAACGTACCAGGGGGCCTGCCGGATTGGGCGAGGCCGTGCGCAACGTCGCCCACGGTTCGGGGCGTGCGAGGCTTTCGAAACCGCCCCATGAAGAGCCAAGCCCGAACAGATTCAGCCGATCGAGAAATTTCTCAACCACCGGTTCACCGACGCCGCCGAACTCGACCGAGAACAGGCCGCAGGCTCCGGAAAAGTCGCGGCGCCACAACGCATGGGCCGAATGATTTTCCAGCGGTGGAAAATAGACACGTTTTACCCACGGCTGAGCGACAAACCAGTCTGCCAGAATCCGGGCGTTGCGCTCGTGCTCGCCAAGACGCACCCCGAGCGTCCGCAGGCCGCGCAGCACCAGATAGGCATCCTCCGGAGAACAGGCCGCGCCCATCAATTCCGCCATGCCATCAAGTGCCGGCCATGCCGCTTCATTGGTGACGACCGCGCCCAGCAGCACGTCCGAATGGCCGGCGAGATATTTTGTGGCCGACAGGATCGAGACATCGGCGCCAAGGATCAGGGGATGGTAAGTCCAGCCCGATCCCCATGTGCTGTCAACCGCAACTGTAATGCCAAGGTCGTGCGCAATGGCCCCCAGCCTCGGCAAATCGGCGATTTCGAACAGCGAAGAACCCGGACATTCCAGATAGACAAGTTTCGTCTGCGGACGCAGGAAGGATTCCAGATCGGAACCATTGGCGGGGAAGAAGTCGTAAGCGATGCCATAGGTGGTAAGAAAATTCTTTGCGAAGCGGCGCACCGGCCCATACACGCCATCTGAAATCGCGACATGATCGCCGGGCTTGAGATAACTCAGAAACACCAACGCATTGGCTGCGAGTCCCGACGCGGTTAGCCGCGCGCCGTGGCCATGCTCGAGATCGGTCAAGGCGTCCTCAAGAGCGAATCCGGTGTCGGTGCCTCGGCGGCCGTAAGTTTGCACGCGGTGCCCCGCCGCGCGTTCGGCTTCAACGCCGCGCATGTCGGCGACGGTTCGGTGCAGGATCGTGCTCGCGCGCACGATCGGCGGATTGACCGGCCCTTTCGACCTCGCATCCGGTCGCCCGCCATGAATCAGGCGGGACTTCGGTCGCAGGCGGGGCGGGTCATCGATCATCGCGCGCGGCCAATCGGCAGAGCCGCTACGGTAGCCCGCGGCTCGACAAGTTCTGCCAGCACTTCGTCGGTGTGCTCACCGAGTGCCGGCGGCCGGCGATAGACCTGGCCACCTTCGCCGTTGTAGCGGATCGGGGCCGTGAACGCGCGGGTCTCGGCGCCCCCCGGCAAGCTCATCTTCTGTACCCAGCCATAGTGCTGGACCTGCGGATCAGCGAGCGCCTGGGAATAAGTGTTGATCGGTGCGCACGGCACGCCGGCCTCGATCATGTGCGCAAGACAGGCCTCTGCCGTCAGTGTCTCGAACGTATCTTCCAGCAGATCCCTGAGCACAGTTTGATTTCTCGCCCGCAAGACTGGCGTCGCAAAGCGGGGGTCGCCGATTAATTCGTTGCGTCCGATCGCCTCACAGGCGCGCCGGTATAATTCATTGTTTCCTGCCGCCATGACAAAATAACCGTTTGCGCAGCGGAACGCCTGATAGGGCGCGTTGCGCGGATGCGCCGAGCCAAGCTTTTGAGGGTCGGTCCCGGTGCCGAAATATTCACTCACCTGCAGCGCCGCGATGCCGAGAGTGGTACCGAGCATTGGCACATCGATGTGACCGCCGCCCTGCCCGTTCGCGACCTTGCGAAGGGCGCAGACGACAGCATAGGCGGCATACAATCCGGCAGCGAAATCGCTGATAGGCACGCCGCATTTCACCGGCGCACCATCGGGCTCTCCGGTGACGCTCATGACGCCGCCGATGGCCTGGATCGAAACGTCGAAGCCGCCCTCGTTGGCGCGCGGCCCCTCCTGCCCGAACGCGGAAATTGAACAATAGACCAGCGAGGGCGCCAACAATTTCAGGGCCTCGAATCCAAGCCCGAGGCGGTTCATGGCGCCGGGGCGAAAGTTTTCGATGACGACGTCGGCACCGACACACAGCGCCCGCGCATGTGCGAGGTGCTCGGGGTTCTTCAGATCGAGTACGACCGACCTTTTGTTGCGGTTGAGCGAGGCAAAATTTTCGGAATAACCGTCGGTCTGCGGCGGCCACTGACGCATGCCGTCGCCCTCGCGGGCTTCGATCTTGATCACGTCCGCTCCCATATCGGCCAACAGAACGCCCGCAAAGGGACCGGCCGCGATCTGACCGAACTCGACGACGCGGATACCAGAAAGTGCTTGCATGGAAGGTTTCACTCGATCTTGGAACGGGAAGGCGTGTGCCGTTAGCTGCTCTGGGATTCCATTGTGAGATGCGATGTTTCCGCCACCCCTGCGGTGCGTCCGCCATCGACCGGCAGCGCGACGCCGGTGATATATTTCGCCTCGTCCGAGGCCAGGAACAGCGTGGCGAACGCGATGTCGTCGGCCTCGCCGATACGTCCCATCGGAATGACCATCGAAGTACGACGCCAGTTCTGATCGAAGTTGCCGGAGGACGCGAGCGCGCCGCGCAGCATCGGCGTGTCGATCGAACCCGGGCAGATACAGTTCACGCGAACGCCGTCGCGCGCATGCGCCAGCGCCATCGACTTCGTCAGCGAGACGATGCCGGCCTTGGTGGCGCCGTAGAATGGCTGCCACGGGCGGCCGACGATGCCGGCGTTCGAGGCGTCGTGAACGATGGCGCCGCCACCCGCTTCGATCATGTGCGGAATCACGGCCTGGCTGGCGAGAACAAGCCCCTTCAGATTGACCCCGACCAGGAAATCGATGTCAGCCATCGTTGTGTCCATGAAGGGCCGCGTCAGCGTGACGCCGGCATTGTTGACCAGCACCGTAATCGGGCCGAACCGTTCGACCGTTTCGCCCACAACGCGCTTGATGTCGGCGGGCTCCGTGACGCTGCCGGGCAACGCGTGCACCTTGTGTCCGGCACCCGAAAGCGTCGATGCCATCTTCGCAAGACCATCGGCGTCCTTGTCGATCAGGCCGATCGCGGCGCCGGCTTTTGCAAACAGCGTGGCGGTCGCCGCCCCGATGCCATTGGCAGCGCCGGTAATCAATACGACCTTGCCGCGCAATCTTTCAGAAATTGTCATAGCTCACCATGTCGATAGGCGGCACGCCGCCGGGGTAGACGGATGTTCGTTTGCAGCGCGAATTCCCGCGAAGCTCATCATTTGTAGAGTTCGGCCGGTGCAGGACCGGCAGGCTCGAACTGGTCGAGCCGCGAGATACCGAGCGCGATTGTAAGCGGCCAGGCTTCGATTTGAAGGATGCGAGCCGGCTTGTCGGAATCGAGATTGATGTGCCGGTGTTTCACATTCGGCGGCAGATAGAACGTATCGCCCACAGCCCAGTCAAACGTTTGGTCACCGACGATTTCCCGGCCACGCCCTTCAAGCACATAGGCCGCGGCTTCGAACGTATGTTCGTGCAGACCGGATTGTCCGCCCGGCGCGATTTCGGTGATGATGGTGCCGAACGACCGCGCTTCCATGCCGGTTGACGCGTCGACCACAACGGCGTTGCGGCCCTGCGGGCTCGTGTGCCACTTGACCTCATCGGCACGGATGATCAGTTTGCCCTTGTAATTGCAGGTTTCCGCCTGCCGGCGCATGAGGCCTTCGTAGAATGTCTCGCCACTCATCGCCACTCCCTTCTATTCGTCGCAAACCGCGATCGCCTCGATTTCGATGATGAATCCGCCGAGCAGACCGCCTTGCAACGTGGTGCGCGCTGGATAAGTCGGCCCCTCGAAAAACTCTTTGAAAGCTTCATTGAACCCGATGTAGTCCGTCGGAAAATTCGGCAGGATGCAGGTCAGCTTCATGATCCTGTCGAGCGAGCTACCCGAGGCTTCCAATACCGCCGTCAGATTCTTCATCACCTGTCGGGTCTGCTCCTTGATGTCGCCGAGCACCGGCTTGCCGGATACCCCGTCATAGGCGACCTGACCAGCCACATAGACGATGCCGTTATGACGCACGGCCTGCGAAAACGGTCCGGGCGGCATCGTGGCAATGCCGGTCTTGATAACTTCCATCCTGATCTCTCCTTATATTGGTCAACCAATCCGATGCGGCGTGGGTGCGACCGCATATTCAACGATCAGCAAATGCTACAAGCCGGCGCCCAGTTCTTGGCCGTGCTTGCGGCTGCGTCCCTTCAGAAACATCCGCTCGGCGACCTCGACGACGTAGTAGAAGGCAAAGCCCATCACGATCAGCCACGTGATGGCAGCAAATACGGTAACCATCGCGAGATTGGCACGCGCCTCGACGAGGACGTAGCCAAGTCCGGCATCCGAGGCGACAAACTCCGCCACGATGGCGCCGACCACGGCGAATGTCATGGCCACCTTGAAACCCGCGAACATGCTCGGCAGCGCCGTCGGCAAGCGAACCTTCCAGAATGCTTGCCAGCGATTGCCGCCCATCGAACGGATCAACATCAGACTTTCGGGTCGGACGGCCATCAGTCCCGTCAGCGTGTCGATCACGATCGGGAAAAATGCGATCAGGAAGGTCATGATTACCTTCGGCAACAAGCCAAAGCCAAACCAGACGATGAATAGCGGCGCCAACGCCACCTTTGGCAGCACTTGGGCCGTGATCAACACCGGATGGATCGCTTCACTGAAGGTCTTCGAATAGACCATCACCGTCGCCATCGGCACTCCGACGAGGACGGCCAGAACGAAACCCAGGATGACGGCCCAGGCCGTCGCAATCGCGTTCTTCAGAAAATATGCATGCTGCGCCACAACTTCGTGCAGCACGGCGCTCGGCGGCGGCAGCATGAAGACCGGCACTTTCAGCAGCCGTACCGCCGCTTCCCAAATCAGCAGACACAGCAGCGTTGTTGCGACCGGCACCAGGCGGCTGACGAGGCGTCGGCCGGTTCGCTTCTGCACAGGGGGAGCCGGCGCTGCTGAAGTCGGAATGCTCGCATCAGTCATTGGCGAACACTCCCATTTGCTTGAACAGCTTACGGATGCGGCCGGTGTAGGCGTTAAATTCCGGCGTATCGCGCATTTCGAGCGTTCGCGGCCGCGGCAGATCAATCGTGATGTCTTCGGCGACCGATGCAGGCCGCGCGCTCATGACGATCACGCGGTCCGACATGAACACCGCTTCGTCGATGCTGTGGGTCACCAGGATCGCTGTTTTGCGCTTTTCCATCCACAACCGCTGTAGATCCGTGTTCATCTGATCACGGGTCATGGCGTCGAGCGCGCCGAACGGCTCGTCCATCAGCAGAATGTCCGGATCGTGTACCAATGCCCGGCACAGGGCCACACGCTGTTTCATCCCGCCTGAGAGTTCGTCGGGAAATTTTTCTTCGAAGTCCTTCAGTCCAACATTGGCCAGCAACTGTCGTGCGGCAGGCAAATAGTCCCGCGTCGGCAGTTTGCGGATTTCGATCTGCAGCAGAATGTTTTGTAGTGCGTTCCGCCACTCCAGCAGCTCGGCATTCTGAAATATAATGCCTAGATCGGTATAAGGACCGTTGACCCGACGCCCGCCGATTTGAACTTCACCCTGGGTCGGCGGCGCAAGCCCCGCAACGATCATCATCAACGTGGTCTTGCCGCATCCGCTCGGGCCTAGCAGGGAGATGAACTGCCCCTGCTCGATCCGCATGGATACGCTGGACAGGGCCTGTACGCCGACGCCATCCGCCGAGTCATAGCGCTTGTTGACGGCACGGATGTCGATAAACGGCGCAGCAGGATTCGTGATCGGATCATTCAGCATTTAAATGCTCGCGTACAAGGTTTTTGATCTGGCCTACTCAGCCATGTATTCATTGGTGAAAACCATCTCCGGCTTCACGGCGTCTTTCGGCACGGAGGCGTATTCGACCAGCAGATCGATTGATTTCTGCCAGTCGCTCGCATCCATTACACCGGTCGGCTTGGTCTTGGTCGCATCCGTATGCAGAAGTTTGACGGTTTCTTCCCACTGCTTGGTCACGACCTGACGGCTAAGCTGGGTGCTCTTGGCGTATTCGAAAAAGGCGTCGATGGCCTTTTCCGGAGACTTTATCGAAGCATCGATCGCTTCGACGGTAGCCTGGGCAAATTTTTTCACGACGTCGGGATTTTCAGCCGCATATTTGGTACTAACGACGATGCCGTTGCTGATCGGATTGAGACCGTATTTCGGGTATGCGATGACGTCGATCTTGCAGGCACATTTTTCTTCCATCAGCGGCAACTGCGTGACCGAATATCCAAAGCTGAAATCGGTCTGTTTCTGCAGGAACAGGCTGTCGCGGGTCGGAATATCGACACCGACCTTCTGGATCGCGCTGCCATCGACATCCGCGGCCTTCAGAAAAGCCGGGAAAATCTGCTCAGGCGCGGAGCCGGTGCCGAAGCCGCCCTTGCGGCCGGCGAGATCCTTCGGGCCTTTGATGTTTGCCTCAGCCATCGACATGATGATCGACGGGTTGGTCTGAAGCATGCCGACGATCTGCTTGGCCTGCAGGCCCTGCGCTGCGAACTTCACCAGGGTGCCGCCGTCGGCGAAGCCGAACTGGTCGGTGCCGGCCACCACGGTCTGGATCGTGGTGGCCGAGCCGCGACCTGTTTGCGCCGTGACGTCAAGGCCGTGCTTTTTGTAGATGCCACCGACAATCCCGTAAAGGATCGGCACATGCGATCCGTAGAAGTAGACGTCGACCCGCACGGTCACTGGTGTCTGCGCCTGGGCCGCAGCCGGTGCCAGCGCGAGGGCGGCAGAGAGGACTGCGGCAAGCGCGATGATCGCACCGGCCAATCGACCGCGTATGACGACATTGCTCATGGATTGGTGCTCCGTGACGATGATGGGAAAACAGAAGATGCGACGCACGCGCGAGGCTCATCCCGCCAACGGCGCAACCGGGTGGCCTTGCGAGCGCCGTCGCGCGCCGCCTTTCGCCGCCAGCCCAGCCGCAACGCGCGTGCAAGTTCGGCGTAGTATTTCACGCTGTCCTCCTGAAGGCTGTGGCGAACGGCGTGACCAAATATCTCCTCGACCCAGACCTGCTTGGCAGCAATGTCCGCCCGCATGTCGTCTTCGGACGGCAAAATCAGTGCTTCGCTCTCGACCCTTGCGATCCACTGCGCCTGCCGCTCGCATGCGTGGTTGATCGGCGTATCGAGATTGATCATCCCGACGAAGTAGAGGCCCGGCCATCCCGGCGCCGCGATGCGCTTGTAGAGATCGAGGCGATTATTGACCGGCCGCACAATGTCCTCGGAGAGGAACGGAAATTCCGTGACAAAGCCGGTCGCTGCGATGATGCAGTCGAACTGCTCGCGCGATCCGTCGACGAAACCGATATCCCGGTCCGCAATCGTCGCGATGCCCTGCTTCACGGCGACGCGCTCGAACAGGATATCCTGTATGATGGTCGAACTGATCGTCGCGTGCACGCGGTGCGTCAGCGGCTTGAAGCCATGCGACGTCATCTCGCCATGCACGGCGCGGATCAGCCAGCCCATCACTTTTCGGCGGAAGGCCGTCGGGATAAAGCGGCGCTGCAGCAGCGCGCCAATGTCGCCGATAGCACGACCGAGCACGAAGTGCGGCATGACGAGCACGGGCGAGCGCGCCACCAGCACGGTGCGAGCCGCGGTGGTGCAAATGTCGCTGGCGATATCCACCGCGCTGTTGCCGGCCCCGATAATACAGACGCGCTTTCCGACAAAAGCTTCCGGCGCACGGTATCCTGACGAATGCAGATATTCGCCGGCAAAACCGCCGCGAACCTCTTCCGCATGCGCAGCGCGCGCGAACGGCCCGGTGCAGACAACGATGGCGTCGAAGGCGTCTTCCTGGCTGTCTGCGGTTCGCACGGTCCAGCCCATATCCCCTGCGGCGCCGGGAGCGGGCGGCCGTATTGCGACAACATCCGTCCTGAAACGAATCAGGGAATAAAGATCGAATTGATGCGCATAGGCTTTGAGGTACCGCGCCATGTCACGGTGGTCCGGGATGCGCTGGGTTGCGGCATCGAACGGGAAATCCGCGAACTGTGTCAGCTTCCGGGACGTATTGATGTGCAGATTTCGGTAGAGATAGTTTCGGCCATTGTCGTTGTCGTAGACCCAGGCGCCGCCGACCATCGAGCCCTTTTCATAAACGACAACCTTGAAACCCTTATCTTTAAGAGTCTTGGCCGTGACCAGGCCTGCGGGGCCGGCACCGATGACGGCGACCCTTCGCTGTTGAAGTTGAGCTGATTTCGCAGTCACCAAAGGCGTGATCCACAATTTGTGCAATCAGGCTAGCTGCCTCACCGCAGTGCAGCAAGACAGTTTGCAATGGATAATCAATAAGTTTAGCTTATGTATTATGCCGATCCTGGATATTGACGCGCTGCGCACATTCGTCTCCGTGGTGGACCAGGGCTCTTTCGCCGCTGCGGCGGGACGCGTCTATCGTACACAGGCAGCCGTGACCCAGCGGATTCAGCGACTGGAGGCCAACATCGGACGGCCGCTGTTCCGCAAGATGGGCCGCGCCAAACGCCTCACCGATGACGGCGTCACGCTGCTGGATTATGCCCGCCGCATTCTGGCGTTGCATGACGAAGCCTGCGCGTCGCTGGTCGGAACGAAGGTCACCGGGGAAATCCGCCTTGGCGCTCCAGATGATGCCAGCGAAACCATCCTCCCGAGCATGCTGCGGCGCTTTGCAACGATGTTTCCCGGGGTGCGCGTCGTCATTCACATCGCGCGTAGCGCGTTTTTGATGCAGTCCCTGAAACAGGGCGAGATCGACATGGCGATTTCGACGCGAGATGATCCTTCTCATCCGCGCCTGCGTTTACGAACCGCGCCGACGTTCTGGCTCTCCGCGGCGGAGTTCAAGCTCGTCCGCAACGAGCCGGTGCCGTTGGTGATGCACGACGAGCCGAGTCTTTTTCGCTCAATTGCACTGGACGCCCTCGAGAAAGCTCATGTTCCGATGCGCCTCACCCACATCTCAGGCTCGCTGTCCGGCATCAGAGCGGCGGTACGCGCCGGCCTAGGCATTACGGCACGCTCCATCGAGACGCTTGAACCTACCTTTCGCGTACTCGGCACTGCGGATGGCTTGCCGCCGCTGCCCGACGTGAGCCTCTATCTTTACCTCGCCACCCTGAATGCTCATCCGACAGCGCGGCAGCTTTTTGACAGCCTTCGGGATTCTTTTGGAGAGCAGGCCTGAGCCCGATTCTGGTCCACAAGTGTCCCACGCGATACCCCTGTGTGTACCGAAAACTCCATCCATGTTGATGACGTGACGGAATCACCTAAATTGGCAGAATGATCGGACTATTTTGTTTCGGCTTGGCCGCCTGGGCCTCGCCATTCAAGTCGAAGATTCGGCTTGCGGCTGAGAAATGCGGCTCTTCGACATCAGTTGATTGTTTTGCGGCGCAAGTTGCGTGGCCGCGTCCAACTCGCAAACAGTGATCGCTGGTTCCTCGTCCAGCTGTATCGCTGGTTTCCATCAATCCTAAAGGTCCTCACGATCATCCGTCCCGAGACCCTTGTGCGTTGGCATCGGGCTGGTTTTCGCAGCTACTGGCGCGGGAAGTCACGATCATTGGGAGGGCGGCCGCAGATCGAGACGGGGCTGCGCGCGCTGATCCGGCAGATGAGCATGGAGAACCCTCTTTGGGGCGCACCACGCATCCACGGCGAACTTCTCAAGCTTGGGTTTGAGGTGGCTCAATCAAGCGTCGAAGTACATGGTCAAGCGACGCGGGCCGCCAGGCCAGAGGTGGCTCACCTTCCTGCGCAATCACGCCCCCGATATCGCCGCCATGGACTTGTTCGTTGTTCCAACTATCGGTTTTGATCTGCTCTATGCATTTGTCATCGTCCGACTAGACCGCAGAGATCTGGTCTGGATCAACGTCACAAGTATTCCGACGGCAGAATGGATTGCACGTCAAATAACCGAGGCATTCCCTTGGGATGATGCCCCAAAATATCTCCTTCGCGATCGGGATCAAACCTATGGCGCGGTCGTCACACGTCGATTGCGCGCCATGGGCATTCGCGACAAGCCTATCGCACCGGCTTCACCTTGGCAGAATGGCTTTGCCGAACGGCTGATCGGGTCGATCCGCCGCGAGTGCCTGGATCATATCGTCGTTTTTGGGGAGGCGCATCTACGCCGGATCCTGCGATCCTACGCACGCTATTATAACGACATCAGAACGCATCGGTCATTGGACAAAGACGCGCCGGCCGTTCGCCCGGTTCAGCGAACTGGAATCCTCCGTTCACACCCGATACTCGGCGGACTTCATCATC
>JAQGKC010000201.1 GCA_028290305.1 Bradyrhizobium sp. | reverse complement strand
CCCGGAATAATCGACGCTGGCGGTGCCGGCGATGCCGATCTCGCCATTGCTGATATCGGCTTGCGTGAGCAGCACGCGGCGCTTTTCGGTATCGAAGCGGAGCGCGATGGCGATGCGGTTGAAGATCAGCGGCGCTTCGCCCTCGGCTCCCGCCAGCACGATGGTGCCGCCGGAAAAGCCCATTTGCCAATCCGTGACATTGTCGTTGGGCGGCTCGAGGTGGGCCAGCAGCGTGATCCGGTTCGAACCCGAGATGATCTTGAACGGCGCGACCAGCACCCGCCGTCCGGCATCCCATTCGAGGTCGACCTCCGCCGAATCGATCGCCATGGGATAATCCGGCGTATCGCCGTCGATGATGTGACCTGCGCCAGAGGTGATCTTGCCGCGGAAATAGGTCGGCAGGCCATCCCGGCCGAGTTCGCCTTTCAATTCGCCTGTCAGCAGCAAATCGGCGCTGTAGGTCAGATCCTTCAGCCGCATCGCCAGCAGGATATTGGACGTAGAGACCTTGTCGGCGCGAATGTCGACCGATCGCACGCCGTTCGAGGGCGCGCCGACCGCGACCCGCAGCGACCACGCATGAGCCCCCTCTTCGCCGACGCTCAGCGCCACCCCGCCACCGCTCGGCCGGCGCAGACTGAGGGTGATGTTTTCAAAGTTCCATTTGTTGCCGCGCTGCTGATCGTCGACGATCAGGTTTCCGTTCTTCAAACCGATTTCATTGAGGTTCTGTCCGTCAAGCCCGGTCAGGCTCAGGCTGTCGAGCCAATCGAGACCGGCAAGCAGTCCGCTTGGCGCGTCGCGGTTATCGGGAACCGTTGCGGTCGCACCGGATTGAGCGGCCGATGACGGGGGAGCCGCGACCGGAGGTATCGGTGCCGGGGATTGACCCGATGATGGCGGCGTTGCGCCGGGCAGTCTTTTCGAAGTGACGCCGGTGGCAAGCGGTCGCGCGTTGTCACCCGTGGAGACCGTCACATAGCCGTCCGGGGTGATGCGCACCGCGAGTTCGGCATCCACCAGATTGAGGCTCTCGGCGCGAAGCTGTCCCATCAGCAGCGCGGTGCCCGATAGTCTCACCTCGGCTTTCGGCGCGCTCGCGACGATGGCATGGTCGCGATCCCTGACAACGATATCGCGGATGCGCACCGCGATGCGAATTCGGCCGGCCCGCTCGATTTGGGTGCCCCCTACCTCGACGGTATTGCCGTTACCGATATTTTCCTCGATCGCCGCGGCCAACCACGGCGTGGCCATTTCGAGATTGATCGGACCCGCGCCAAGCCGCCACCACAGCGCGCCGAAGCATCCCGCGAAAATCACCAGCAAGACCGCAATCACGATGACGAGGCGCTTTACCCAGCGTTCGCCTGCGAGCCATCGGCGTAGTGCTCCGAGGCGATCGTCGAGCCGATGAAAGCCGGAACTCGGCCGCGACAGCAGCCGGCGCGCGCGGTGGCCCGCCGCCTCGTCGTGGTCCTGCTCCCAATCGGCTTCATCCAACCGCGAGGGTTGGACGTCAGCACGCGGATGCGACTCCTGGGGCGACGTGTTCCTTGCCATTGCCTCTCGGTGCCGGCGCTGATTGTAAGATTGATCGCCGCCAGGGCCACACCCGTCGATATGTAACGAGCGCTCCTGTGTCGGCATCGCTGCCAATCCCCGATTGATACTGTTACTCGTCGTTCGGCCCAAGGAGCACATTCAACAAGCGGACGAGTGATGCGTCGAATTCCTTGTAACCTTACTCCGAGGCCATCAGATTTGCCCAGCGCTCGGCTCGATTCGAGCTTGCCGGGACCCGACCCGCAATAACCCAATGATTGATCCGCCGAAAGCGACGAAAGGAAGGCGTATGTCCAAGAAAACGCGCAAGAAATCCTCCAAGGCGTCTGTCAAGACGCCCCTCAAGGCGTCCTCTGCGAAAGCGACTCGCGCCCGACCGGCAGCATCCACCAAAACATCAGCCGCGAAAACCCGCCGGGCAACAACGGCTAACAAACCAGCCAAAAACGCCAACAAGCAACCAGGGAAGAATACCCCGAAAGCATCGCATAAGGCCCCATCAAAACGATTAAAATCGGTGCAACTGGGAGCGCCCCGCCCGACAGCCGCCGCGCCACGGACGGCGCCGCGATCGAAAGCCGCCGCTGCAAAGCCAGAGATCGGAAATTCACCTGCAACGAACTCGCTGCTGGAAATGGCTGACACATCGG
The DNA here is from genome assembly GCA_028290305.1 of Bradyrhizobium sp. Next base: position 2,225 of record JAQGKC010000201.1, on the reverse strand, counting down.
CCCGCGGCGTTTTGACCGAGGGTGCGAAGGCGTCCGCCTTCCGTTTGCCACGTGACGGCGGCGAGACCGTTTCGCTGGCCGACTTCTCGGGGAGAAAACTCGTGCTGTTTTTCTATCCCCGCGCGGATACGCCGGGCTGCACCAAGGAGGCCATCGACTTCACGCGCCTGGCGAGCGCATTTGCTGAAAGCCAGACCGCCGTACTGGGCGTTTCCGCCGATACTCCAAAGGCCCAGGAAGCCTTTCGAGACAAGCACCAGCTCTCCGTACCTCTCGTTTCAGATGAGACGCACGGGATGCTGGAAGCCTATGGCGTTTGGGGCGAAAAATCCATGTATGGCAAGACCTTCCTAGGTATTGTTCGCACAACGGTTTTGATTGGCGGAGATGGTCGAATCATGAGGATCTGGCGCAATGTGAAGGTCGACGGCCATGCCGACGACGTGCTTGCGGCTGTACGCGCCCTATAATTTGCGCCGTTCCGTTCTCTAAAAATTAACCATACGAAGGTCAAATCACCCCCGCAAATTTAGCCGTACGGAACTCATTTCCGACCGGCGCGGGAGTGCCGATGTCGTACCGTTCCGGTCATCATTCCGAGTATCCCCAACACCATCCACATGACCATGCCAGGGCATCCTCTCGCCGCCCGGCGGTGAGCCATGCCGCGGCCCAGCCAAGCCGTGCGCAGCAAGAGGGCTATACCCTTGTCCACGCCGGCAAACAGGTCCGTTTTGGCCCGGTCGTGTTCTGGATCGTGATCGGCACGGTGACCGTGCTTGGCATGTGGTCGGCTGCGACTGCGACCTATTTCGCCTTCCGCGACGACGTTCTTACACGGCTGATCGCACGCCAGGCACAGATGCAGTACGCCTACGAAGACCGCATCGCCGAACTGCGCGCCAAGATCGATCGCACCACCAGCCGCCAGTTGCTCGATCAGGAACAATACGACCAGAAGCTCGACCAGATCATGCGCCGCCAGACGACGCTGGAATCTCGCGCCACTGCGCTTGGCGCCATTCCGGACGCGCAGGTCACCGGATCGATCAGGCCGCGGGGAGCTGCAGCAACCGACGCTGCTTCCTCGGCTACGCCGAAGCCCTCGCCGATCAGCGACACCGTGATTTTCGTGGCGCCCCCGGATCGCGAGGCCCGCCTGGAATCGCGCGCGCCGGTGATCGTCAACACGCAACCGAATCAGTTCGCGAAAGTCCAGGGCGTCGATAACGTTCTCGCCCGCCTGCAAACCTCGCTCGACCAGGTCGAGGGCCGCCAGATGGCGGCGCTCAACTCGGTCGAAGACGGCATGGAATCGCGTGTACGCCGAATGCGCGGCGTATTTACCGATCTCGGTCTCGATATGGGGCAATTGGAAGCCGCGACGCCGCGCGTGGGCATGGGTGGTCCCTACGTCCCGGTTAAACTTCCTGCCAACGCGGGCCCCTTCGAGCGCCAGCTCTATCAGATCAATATTACCCGGGCTCAAGTCGAGCGTCTCAACCGGACCCTTGCGCTGGTGCCGTATCGCAAGCCGGTGATCGGCGAAGTCGAGTTCACGTCCGGCTTCGGGATCCGCAGCGATCCGTTCCTCGGCCGGCCGGCGATGCACACCGGGCTCGATTTCCGCGCCGCCATGGGCGACCCGGTGCGGGCGACCGCGAACGGAAGAGTCGTGTCGTCGGGATGGGCCGGAGGCTACGGCCGCATGGTGGAGATCGACCACGGCAACGGTTTGTCGACCCGCTACGGCCATCTGTCGGAGATCGGCGTCAAGGTCGGCGATCCGATCAAGATCGGACAGGTGATTGGCGCCGTGGGTTCAACCGGCCGATCGACCGGTCCGCATCTGCACTACGAAACCAGGATCGACGGCGAAGCAGTCGATCCGCAGAAATTCCTCCGCGCCGGCGTGCGCTTGAGTGCAGGCTGAACCGGGCCGCTACCGCGGAACAAGCCCGAACCGGCGACTAATGCACCTCGCCGCTGATGACATCACCGAACAGCCGCCAGGTCTCGCCGTCAAACTTCATCAACTGCATCTGCTCGATTGGAAAGAAGTCGTCGGGGCTCGTATTGGCCTTGATGCCCGGCAGCATCATCTCGGTCGAAAAATCCTTGAGATTGGCCGCCTGCTTCATGGCGTTTTCGCGCGTCAGTTCGTCGCCGCATTGCTTGAGAACCTGAACCAGGTTTTGCGCCAGCACGTAACCGTAGACATTGTT
>JAQGKC010000138.1 GCA_028290305.1 Bradyrhizobium sp. | reverse complement strand
CTGACCGGCGGCCAGGCGATCTCGGAAGATCTCGGCATCAAGCTCGAGAACGTCACGCTCGCCATGCTCGGTCGCGCCAAGAAGGTGATGATCGACAAGGAGAACACCACCATCGTCAACGGCGCCGGCAAGAAGGCCGACATCGAAGCACGCGTGGCGCAGATCAAGGCGCAGATCGAGGAAACCACCTCGGACTACGACCGTGAGAAGCTGCAGGAGCGTCTGGCCAAGCTCGCAGGCGGCGTCGCGGTGATCCGCGTCGGCGGCGCGACCGAAGTCGAAGTGAAGGAGCGCAAGGATCGCGTTGATGACGCGATGCATGCGACCCGTGCGGCGGTTGAAGAAGGCATCGTACCGGGCGGCGGCGTCGCTCTGCTGCGTGCCTCCCAGCACCTCAAGGGGCTTCGCACCAAGAACGACGACCAGAAGACCGGCGTCGAGATCGTCCGTAAGGCGTTGTCCTATCCTGCCCGCCAGATCGCGATCAACGCGGGCGAGGACGGCTCCGTCATCGTCGGCAAGATCCTCGAGAAGGATCAGTATAGTTACGGCTTCGATTCGCAGACCGGCGAATACGTCAACCTGATCTCGAAGGGCATCATCGACCCGACCAAGGTTGTTCGCGTAGCGATTCAGAACGCGGCCTCAGTCGCGGCGCTCCTGATCACCACCGAAGACATGGTGGCCGAACTGCCGAAGAAGAGCGCTGGCGGCGGCGGCATGCCTGCGGGCGGCGGCGGCATGGGTGGCATGGGTGGCATGGACTTCTAAGCCAACCGTTCAGAGCTGGTTCAAATGAGAAAGGCCCGACAGCGCCGGGCCTTTTTGCTTGGTCCCAACAACTAGAGCATTTTCCGGCTAGGTGGAATCCGGTTAGCCGCAAGAAAATGCCCCTAACCAATAACTTGCGCGTATTTTATTCGCAAAATCGGCGTCCACTTTTGCGGAATACACGCTAAATGCTGAGGGAACGTGCCAAAACTGGGCGTAGATTGTGAGCTCTGTGCGCACAACCATAGGCGAATGAGATAGGTAGGATGCATGGACCGGCACTTACCGTCCGACGAACCTGGCTAATAATTTCCCGGATGATGGAATGCTTCTGGGCAATCGTCATAGCGATTCAAAGTGAAGCGTTCTAATTTCAGAGCCCAGCTTCGGGCTCTTTCCCTATCAAATTCGGTAGTCGCCTTCGATCGTATTCGGACCCCTGGCCATTGGACCTAGACCCATCGTTTGAAAACGAGAAGCAGTTTTCACGGTGCGCGAGATCTCTCCAGCGTTCCGCTTCGCCAAGCCACATCCAACTGTGTTGGGTATCAAGCGCGGCGCGGCGGCGGCACAACAATTCCATATCACGGCAGCCTACTAGGTCGTTCACTGGCATCTCCCTAAACTTGGTTGTCTGCACAATACGCCGCTTGGGCGCCGGCCACATTAAATCGGTGTGACCCTTTCGAGTCGGTATTGCGTTCTATGGAAGAAGCGACAGTGCACCTGACAGATGTTTCGCGCGGTTGGAATTGATGGCCGTGTTGCCATGCGCACTTACAAGCGCGATGTCGATCAGGCCCCGCCTGCCGCTACCAAACTCTTGCTGCAGTCAATTCTGTCACATTAAATATTAGCTATAAGAGATCGAACCGGCCCGCGTGGCCTATTTCGCGAGCAAGGTCTCCAGAAACGGCCTGATGGAAAGGAGAAATGACCAAGTAAATGCCAGGCACGAGACTATTCGGGAATAGCGTTCGCTTCCGAAGGAGCAGCGACAAACGGACGAACACGCGGCACAATGCAGGTAAAAGACATTCTCTAGCGGCAGAGTTGACCCTATCAAACCAGTCAAGAGTTGGCTGCTGAATTACCTATCGCTTACGCGCGGGTTAGAATGAAAATCGGGATTTGTCTCGTTATCGCAGACGGACGTAACCTTCGGAGTCTTCATGAGGCTCAGCAGGAGACCGAATCGTGGATGGAAAAATATTCAACAGCAAAAGTTGTCCAGGCGGAGTTTTGACCGAATGGATGATTTATGGTCCCAAGGGTCGTAAGCTGTACGAGCTCAAAGGAGCTAATATTTACAACCTTTTCAGGAAAACTCATGGGGCATTTGAACGCTTCGCATGGTTCGAAGATATGTCTTGGTCGTTCTACCGATAGGCTGTTTCTGGAAAATTAGACCACCGCAAAAGGAGAGCATATGGTCGAGGTCAAACGCATCAAGTTGCCGAGTGACATTCCCGCCGAAGGAAGCTATGTCTTGGTGTTGTACGGACCGTCCACGATGGACCGGGAACATCCGAGGGGCCGAACTCTCATGGTGCGAGATGGCAACCGGGACAAGGCGAAGCTTGACGAGTTTGCCACAGCGGTCGAGACCGCGAAAAACCTTGCGGAAACTAAACATTTCCAGACCGTCTACGTGATCGATGAAGCCGACGACGCCAGGAGAACTATCGGGCACCCGAACCCGCGGTGAAAGGTGTATTGCGCAAAGCTGCGCCTAGCAGACGTCTGTCGCGTACCGAAGATTATGGAATGCCGAGCGCGCAATGTCCGCTTCCGCGTCACGACCGGACGTCATGGGTGCCGCGCAGAACTACGGAAATGTGCCAAGATGCGACATCGAACAGCTCGAAATTCAGAGACCGGCCAACTGCTTGGTACGGCCGCATCTCAAGCACTCCAATATTGCAGGCTTGGGCAGCGTATCGCGGGAGATGAATTACGTATATTTGGCAGTTCGTACGCGCGGCTTGTCTCATAGCGTTGACATGGCACCCAGGGACAGCGCCTATAGCAATTGCATCGAGCTATAACGCGTCGCACTTCTGACTGCGTCATCGATCTCACGAGCCAACTGGTCTTCGCCTATTTGGTGGAGATCAGTTGCCAATGACGACGCCTCTCCGGCGCTCATCGAGAGCGGCTGGTCAGCGTCGTAGCTGAACTTGATGCGCCAGATTCCGCCGTCATTTCGGCGAGGCTCGACGAGGACTACCGGAAGGTCGGGCAACCCGTTCTGGAACAGCAACAACGACAAACTGGTCATCGCGGCCGCTCGCCGAGTTGATTGAATATCCACGGCGTCAGGCCTGCCTCAACTCGGCTTTCCTTCTTGCTGCGTTCGGCGCACAGATGCATTGAGTTACTCCCCACCGGGCCTAGTTTGATTTTGACGGCGGCGTTTGGCGTAGCAATGCATAATGGATCGTTAGCAGGGCTTGCCTTGCGGTCATCGAAAATCAAGCGATCCGTCAGGGTCATTTCAGCGCGCATCGCGTTGCAGCAGAAGATCATCCATGGATCGAAAACAGGAAGCTTGCTGACGGACCAGTACAGCTCGCCGCACTCGATGGTCAGGTCTTGCCGACCTTGCGCGCTCGCCAATTCGAACCGGGATCGAATCTCTTGCCGGAAATGATCCGCTGAAACCATGCGACATCCGATAGCCGAAAACCCTTCCGAAAAGGGATCGGCTGGCCAGGGCTGGGTGTGAGAAAATGTCCCTCGTCGTTTCAGACGTCAGGAGCTCAAATCATAGAGAAATGCCGGCCTAAAGATACAGCTATTGCAGCGGATTTGGCTGACGCGCGCCTCGCTATTGGGCGAGGGAGTTCCTATATGTCTGATATCATCGCCCGCCCTCGGCTGTTATCGGTGACTGAGAGCATTGCGCGCCCGCCTCAACCAAGCAGGCGGTCCGATACCCGATCGCCGCTGCGGTCGTTCTTGAATGGCGACCCATCTTAATTGACCTGCGGCAGCGAAATCTGCGCGCATAGCGGACAGGAGGAGGCATGGCAAATACAGCGACCATGAGGAACGCAAACGGACTTCCCGCCACCTTCGCCGGATCAAAGACGGGGCAGGACGACGCCCCCTCTGTTTTTGTCAAAGTAGGCGACGAAGAACGCCGCATGCGATGGGCCGAATGGGATGCGCTCCCGGCCTGGACCGGTCCCCGTCCTGCACGGGTAGTCAAAGACTAATCGCGCCGCCTTCGCGCCCGCGAGGCAGCACGGCCAGTTGTCCCGTTTCATCCGTAGTGCCAGAGCCGGGAGGCTGCCTTGACGATCGAACTTGCCATCGCGCGAACCAAGCCGAAGCCCTGGGGCAGCTCCGATCTGCGTCCGTGGAGCCTGGCCTCGAGAAGCGACGGCCCGATCGGGGAATTGTGGTTTGAGCGCCCGGGCCTCGCCGCGCCCGAGACGGCGCTGTTGCTCAAACTGCTGTTCACAACCGAGCCGCTATCGATTCAGGTTCATCCGGACGATGCGTTTGCGCGGTCGATCGGACTTTCCAACGGCAAGACCGAAGCGTGGTACATTCTCTCCGCCATTGCCGGCGCCAAGGTCGCGGTGGGACTGAATTATCCGCGCTCCGCCGCCGAGCTGCGAACCGCCATCACGGACGGCTCGATCGCCAACATCGTGCATTGGCACCCGGTTCATCAAGGCGACGTCATTTTCATTCCGGCCGGAACCATTCACGCGATCGGCGCCGGCATCGTTCTCGCCGAAATCCAGCAGCACAGCGACGCCACGTTCCGGCTGTTCGACTATGGACGGCAACGGGAATTGCACATCGAAAACGCCGTCGCCGTGGCGACGGCCGGGCCTCGCGAAGTTCAATCACCTCCCCAACGATTGAGCGACGCGCGCATGGTCCTCACCGTCAATCCGCACTTTGTCCTGGAGCAGATTGGCCTTGCTCCCGGTTCCGTCTGGGTGCTCGACGCACCGAGAGAAACCTGGGTTTTGGCGATCGATGGTCACGCCCAACTCGGCCTGTCGAGGCTGTCGCCTGGTGACGCCGTTTTCCTGGAAGCGGACCGTGCCAAAATCGAGGTCGGCGCGGACGGGTTGAAGGCGCTACTGGCATATCCCGGCCCGACGGTAAATCCCGATGCGCTGCGCGAGCGCAGTGCGGCCGGGGCCAACCGCGTACCGCACGCCTTGTCGTGCGCCCCGCTGGTGCCGACTTCCCCAGAGCATGCCGCGCTCAAACAACCGGAGACGCCGACTTGGCCGTTGTAAATCGCATCGCCTTCATCGGAAACTCGCTTCCCCGCCGCTGCGGCATCGCGACCTTTACTACCGACTTGCAGTGCGCCGTTGCGGCCTCGCGAGGAGATCTGGAAACCGTCATCGTTGCGATGA